>DATGQR010000123.1:0-4299 GCA_035304105.1 Thermomicrobiales bacterium
CGGGCCGGCCGCCGGGGCTGGGCTGGCGCTGGCGATGGCCTGCGACATGCGGCTGATGGCCGAGAGCGCTTCTCTGATCCCCGGCTATCCCCGGATCGGCGCGCCGCCCGACGGCGGGCTGACGCTTACGCTCCAGCAGGCGCTGGGCTACGAGCGCACGATGCGCTTCCTGCTTGAGAACCAGTCGGTGACGGCGGCCGAGGCGCTGGAGCTCGGCCTGGTGGGTGAGGTCGTGCCGGACGAGCGCTTCGCGGATCGCTTCGCCGAGTACTGCGACTTCATCGCCGAGCGCGCCCCGATCGCCAGCCGGCTCACCAAGCGCGCCGTCGTCCGCGCCTGGAATCTCGACCTGACAGATCACGTGCGATACGAGTTGGCGAACATCCGCCGCGCCTTCGCCAGCGAAGATTCCCGCGAGGCGATCCAGGCCTTCCTCGACAAGCGCGAGCCGGAGTTCAAGGGGCGCTAGGCCGTTCACCCGTTCGTCAGGATCGTAACGCGTCCCGTGTCGTAGGGGTGGAGCGCGTCTCTACCCCGGAACGGATGCGGAAAGCAAGAAAGGGTGGAGACAAGCTCCACCCCTACGGCTGTCTTGACTTCGGGCGTCCGCTACTTCCCGCCGCCGAAGACCTCGACGGCGCAGAGGGCGTAGGCGCGGGTGGCCTCCATGACCTCGTCGATGCCGACCCACTCGTTGGGGACGTGGGCCAGGGCGGGGTCGCCGGGGCCGTAGATGATCGTCGGGATGCCGGCGGCGGCGAAGTGCCGGCCATCGGTCGCCATGTTGTAGCCGATCGGCTCGGGGTCGATGCCCAGTGCGGCGTTGGCGGCCGACATGGCCTTGACGATCGGCGATTCGACGTCCATCAGCGTGGCTCGCCCACCGGTGCGGCCCTGTACCTCGACGCGCATTCCCGGGAACTGGCCGACGACGCGCTCGGCGATGGCCTTGATCTCTTCGGCGGCGCCCTCGCTGGTCTCGCCCGGCAGGATGCGGCGGTCGATGTGGAATGTGCAGCGGTCGGGCACGACGTTGCTCTTGACGCCGCCGTCGATCAGGCTGATCGTGGCCGTCGAGGGCGGGTCGAAGAGCGGGTGGCGGCGCGCGGTGAGCTTGGGCCACAGCTCGCGGCGCAGAGCGGCGATGATCTCAGCCGCGCCCTCGATGGCCGGTACCCCGTTCCAGGGCAGGGCGGCGTGGGCGGTCTTGCCGATGACGGTGACGGTCACCCCGGCGCCGCCGCGCTCGCCGACGCAGACGCGGTTGAGGGTCTGCTCGCCGGCGACGACAAAGTCGGGCTTCGGGTCGATGTGGTCGACAGTGTACTTGGCGCCGTGCTGGCCACCGGTCTCCTCGTCGCCGCAAACGTTGACGACGATCTCCCCGGCGAAATCCAGTCCGGAGCGCACCAGGGCGATCGCGCCCATGATCTGGGCGGTGACGCTGGCCTTGTCGTCGCCGGAGCCGCGGCCCCAGACCTTGCCGTCGGCGATCACGGCGTCGAAGGGCGGGTATTTCCAGGCGGACTCGTCGCCGGTCGGGACGACGTCGACGTGGGCATTGTAGAGCAGCGAGGGGCCGTCGCCGAAGCGGTAGCGCGCCACCAGGTTCGGCACGTGCTCTAAGTCGCCGATGAGCTCACACTGGAAGCCCTCGGCGGCCAGCTTTGCGCGGGCGACCTCGACCGACTTCCGCACATCGCCCGGCGGGTTGACCGAATCGGGATCGCGGATCAGCTCCTGGAGCAGGCTGATCGTCTCATCCTGGTCGATGTGCTGAAGCACCGGGTGGTTCGCGTTGGTCACGGCTTGACTCCTTCTCCCAACCTCAATCGCGCGGGCAGTATAGAGCAACCGGCACGTGTGACGGGGAGAAGCACTGTGGGGACGTCACCCAGGGGGCGATGTCGATCGCCCGGTCTGACCGTCATGCGTGATGCACGTCATGGACGACGCCGGTATAGCCCTACCCGTGGGCGTCGCCGACGGCGAACCGCAGCGATGAACCGCGTCTATGCAGCAGGCACAGCACGGCGTAGACGTAGAGGGTGGCACCGGTGAACTCCAGGAGTTCCTCGACGGAGGTGATCATCTGGTAGGCCAGCTCGGTGTCGGAGCGGTTCTCGGTCCACCAGCCGCCCAGCATCTCAAGGCCCAGCGCGCCGCTCAGGAAGAGGGCGGCCGAGACGATCAGCAGGTTCCGGACCGGCGGCGGCTGGCGGAAGACGAAGCGCGCGTAGATGACGACAAGCACGGCGACGGCGACCAACGCCGGGGCAACCCAGGCGTAGAAGAGCACACCGCCCAGGCCGAAGCGGTCGCGCAGCGGAACGATCAGGTGCTCGTGGACCATAGCCTGCTCGTCGGCCGAGAGCAGCAGAAAGATTGTGGCCAGCGACCACCAGTAGCGTCGTAGCCGATGCTTGAACTCGGTCAGCGCGGCGCCGGCGCTCGCCAGGGCGCAGAGCAGGAGCAAGATGATGCCCCACCAGGTCGGGAGCGAAGCCTCGCTGTCGGCGTCGAGGATGATCGCGGCTGTCTCCCAGCCGGGTATGGCGGGAGCGACGAGATCGTCCACCACCTGGAAGGCGACGTCGATGGCGATGAAGGCGAGCGAGATGGCGAGGAGGAGGCGCACAGCCCGGCCTGGCGGGATGGTGAGTCCGACCGGTGCTGTGGGCTGGTCCGGCCGGTCGCGGTCAGATGGCTGGATTTGATCCATCGGGTTGGGAATCCCCTTCGTGCTCCCCCGAGGCACGAAGGGGAATTCTACATCTGGGCGGGCCCGTCTCTGTTAGAGTGATGGCCGACGTTGAGTGCCTGTTGAGCGGTCAGGAGTTCGAGTGGATAACACGCGGCCACCGGAATGGGTCGGCAGGACCAAAGGCTTCATCATCGACATGGACGGCGTCCTTTATCGTGGGTCGCAGGCGATCCCCGAGGCAAAGCCGTTCCTCGAAGCGCTCGACCGGCTGGGCATCCCCTTCGTGATGGCGACCAACAACGCGACGATGACGCCGGCCGACTACACCCGCAAGCTGGAGGGCATGGGCATCGATGTGCCGCCCCAGCGAATCTTCACCTCGGCGCTGGCCACCGCCGACTACCTGCGCGCGACCTACAAGCCAGGCATGCGCGTCTACGTCGTCGGCATGGACGCCCTGCGCGAGGCGGTCTATGGCGACGGCTATTTCGAGGAGGGCGACGTCAACGCTGAGATCGTCGTCTCCGGGGCGGACTTCAAGCTGGTGTACGAGTCGCTGCGGGTGGCCTGCCTGGCGATTCGCCACGGCGCGGACTACGTTGCGACGAACCCTGACACCACCTTCCCGACGCCGGAAGGGCTGATTCCCGGCGCCGGGGCGATCGTCGCGGCGCTGGTGGCGTCGGGCGGCAAGGAGCCGGTAGTGATCGGCAAGCCCAGCCCGGTGATGGTCGAGCAGGCGGCCGCGTACATGGGACTCGCGCCCGAGGAGACGATCATGCTGGGCGATAGGCTGGACACCGACATTCTTGCCGGCCAGCGCGCCGGGACGCGCACCGTGCTGGTCACGACGGGCATCTCCAGCGCCGCCGACATCGAGAGGAGTGGCATCGAGCCGGGCTGGGTGGTGCCGACGCTCGACGTGCTGCAGTTGGCGCTGGAAGCGGTCAGGGCCTGAGGCCATGACGGTTCCGTCTGGCCGTCCGTCGCGCTACGACGTCAACGACCCGGCCAAGATCCAGGGGCGGGACGAGGTCGCGCTCACGGACCGCAGCCTGGCGGCATTGCGGTTGCGGCGCGCGCTCGACGCGGTCGGCGGCGGGCAGCAGAGCGTGCTGATGCCGGGCGCCGGGGCCGGGCGCTACGCTCGCGCCGTGGCGCGCTACCGGCCCGGCTGGAAGATCGTGGCCGGGGACCTGAGCGAGCAGGCGGTCGACGAGGCGATACGAATGGGTGGCGGACCGTGGTACAGCGTCTTCGACGCCGAGAACGTGCCCTTCGAGAGCCGCTCGTTCGACTCCGTGATCTTCTTCGACCTGCTGGAACACGTCCCGAATCCCGACCGCATGCTGACCGAGTGCTTCCGAGTGCTGCGTCCCAGTGGGGTACTGCACTTCTTCGTGCCGCTGGAGGCGCAGCCGGGGACGCTCTACAGCCTGCTCGCTGACGACCGGCCGGTGCCGATTCACCAGTGGAAAGAGGACCATGTCGGCCACATCCAGCGTTTTCGCGACAGCGACGTGCTGGGGCTGGTCTGGTATGCCGGGCTGGAGGTGCTGGAGACGGCCTACTCATTCCACCTGATCGGCCAGGTG
>DATGQR010000124.1:0-8039 GCA_035304105.1 Thermomicrobiales bacterium
TGTCAACCGAAACGATCGGGAGGTCGCTGTCGCGGAGCGCGGTCAGGCAGCGCCGCGCCTCGCGGTAGGTCAGCCCGCCGGGCACAGTCACGCCGGTGGCCGGGAAGACCGAGGGATCGAGCGCGTCAAGATCGAAGGAGAGATGCACCGCCTCGACGCCGCGCTCACGCAGCCGGCGGATGGCCTCGCCGGTCACCGCGTCGATGCCCATCGCGTCGACGCTCTCCATCGTGTAGACGGTGGCCGGAGACTGGCGCAGCAGCTCGCGCTCGCCCGGGTCGAGATCCCGCACGCCGATATAGACCAGATCGTCGAGCGACAGGTCGAAGCGATAGCCAACGCCCACGAGCGGAGCCGGGCCATAACCCAGCGCGGCCGCCAGCGGCATACCGTGGATGTTGCCGCTCGGCGAGGTCGCCGGGGTGTTGATGTCGCCGTGCGCGTCGATCCAGATCGCGCCGACTCGTCCGACGCGCGACGCCCCGGCCAGCGTCCCGATCGAGAGGCTGTGATCGCCGCCCAGGACGAGCGGCATGCGCCCAGCCTCGATCGACTCGCAAACCTCCGCGGCCACGAGACGGCAGGCTTCGGTGATCGGCTCGGCGTGCCGGCCGTGCTCGGGATCGTAAGGCAGCTCGCGCGCCAGCTGCAGACCCATCACCTCAATCCGCCGCGGCTCGGATAACCGCTCCAGGATCTCGGCGAAGCCGCGCCGCTCCAGCACGCCCCGCAGGGCGCGGTCGAGTAGCTCTGGCCCCCGCTCGGTGCCCTCACGGTCGGCGCCGAGTGCAATTGGGACGTGGATCACATCGACGGGGATGCGCTGGTTCTTGAGTCGGTTCTCCGCGCGCCTGTCGTCCCAGACCTCCACTACATCACCTCAGGGGCGGGCACGCCGAGCAACGCCAGGCCGTTGGCCAGCGTCTGCCGGGTGGCCGCCACCAGGAGCAGGCGCATCGAGCGCGCCGGCTCTTCGGCGTTGAGAATCGGCCGAGCATCGAAGTCGGCATAGAAGTCGTTGAACAGCCGCGCCAACTCGAAGACGTAATCGGCGATCACCAGCGGCCGGTACTCAGTGGCCGACTTGATGACCTCCTCCGGGAACTGGGCGATCTTCTGGATCAGGTCGATCTCCTCCGGCTGGAGGTCGACGAACGGAACCGGCCCCTGGGGCAGTTCACCGGCGCGCTCCAGAATCCGGCAGGCGCGCGCGTGGGCGTACTGGATGTACGGCGCGGCGTGTCCCTGGAAGGAGAGCGCCTCCTCCATGTCCCAGGCGATGAGTGTGTTGTTGTCGCGCGAGAGCATCAGGTAGAGCACGCTGCCGACGGCGACCTTGCCAGCGATCTCCTTCTTCTGCTCCTCGGTCAGGCGGCCGTCCGGGTTCTTCTCCTCGATGATCTCCAGCGCGCGCTTGCGCATCGCCGCCATGGCGTCCTCATAGAGGACGACGTTGCCGTGGCGGCTGCTCATCGGGCCATCCGGTAGGGTCACAAACTCGTAGCCCAGGTGGAAGCACTTGTCAGCCTGCTCGAAGCCCCACAGCTCCATGATCTTGAAGATCTGCTGCATATAAAGCGACTGACGGTTGTCAATCACCCAGATTGCGCGGTCGATCCCGTAGTCTTCGAACTTGCGCCGCGTCAGCTCCAGGTCCTTGGTCGAGTAGAGTGTCGTGCCGTCGGAGCGCAGCAGCGGCAGCGCCCGGTAGCGGTCTTCCAGGCCCAGGTGCTTGTCGATGTCGACCACCACCATGCCGTCGCTCTTCTCGGCGATGCCCTGCTCCAGCAGCTGGTAGACGATCTGCCGGCCCTGCTCCTCAACCTCGCTCTCGGAGAACTCGACGTCGAAGCGGATGCCCAGCTCGTCGTAGATGCGGTGGAACTCGTCGATACTCCACTGGCGCGTCTCCCGCCAGAGTTCGACGAACCACTCTTCCTTGCGCTCCCAAACCTGGAAGAGCTCCTTGACCTGCTCCTGCCACTCCGGCACGTGCGGCCACCACTCCGGCGTCGCGTTGAGCCGCTTCCAGCGCCGGATGCGCTCCGTCGTGTTCTCAACCGTCACCACCGGCGGAGGGTAGCGCACGTTCGCCGTCCGCGAGGTCGGCGGCGGCGCCTCCTGCGGGCCATGCTCCTTGACGTAGGCCAGCTCTTCCTTCAGCTGCGGGCCGACGTACTTGAGCAGGTGGGTGATGCTGTCTGGCTCGAAGAGCTTGCCAGGGTCGATCTCCCGCTGGTGGGCGATCTGGCCCAGCAGATAGGCGACGTCCTCGCCGCAGACGCCGTCTTCGCGATACATCTTGGTGGCGATGGCGTCGATCTTCTCGACGAACATCGCGTCATCGGCGGATAGCTCGTGGAGCAGGTCGAGCACATCCTTCTGGTAGTTCAGGCGCTGGACGGCCTCGGTGTAGAACTCACCCAGCCGCCGGCCGCGCTTGCGCCTGGTGATGCGCTGGTCCTTGTGGAAGTTGATGTAGCACCACAGGCACTGGATAACGTGCATGCCGATATCGCCCCAGTAATTGGCGCGAATCGTCTCGAAGCCGGCGAACTCGGTGATGTTCGCCAGCGCGTTGCCCAGCGCTGCGTTGCGGGTGTGGCCGATGTGGAAGCCCTTGTGGGTGTTGGGCTGCGAGAACTCGACCATCACCTTGTCGGTCTGCTTCGGTCCTCGCCCGTAGTCCGCGCCCTGGGTGAGCGCGCTGTTGAGCACGTCCCAGGCAACCGTGTCGGTGTCGAAGTAGAGATTGACGTAGCCGTTGACCGACTCGACCCGGCTGATCGCGGCCGCGCCATTGGCCTTAACGATGTTTTCGTTCAAGCGCTCGGCCAGCTGGTCGGCAAGCTCCAGCGACTTCTCGCGCACCAGCGCCTGCTGGCGCTTGCGCGCTTCCTTCTTGGAAAGACCCTCGAGCTCGTCGGCGTGCTCCCTGGCGACGATCTGGCTGGCGATTGGGAACGAGGCGAGCGCGGCACCCCAGGCACCCGAGAACGGGATTGGACGCAGCTGCAATTCCTGTCGCCCGTAGCCCAGCTCAACGAGCACATCATTGATCAGATCCGCCGCACGTTCTTCGTAATGTTGAAACATTCGCTATTCCCGTCCCATCGACCCTCAAGCGATGCGTCAAGAAGTATTCCACGACGGCGGATATGAGTTGCTGCCTACCCCGGTCGTCGAGACACGGTCGCTCCTCAACAAGCGGGCGAAGCTTCCACGGGTGTCGATGGCTTGTATTTTCGGCCAAACCGAGCGTTCGTCGGGAACGCTCCCGCACCCTCGTGGCTCAAGAGCTTGACAATGCGCGGCGGACGATCGAAGGTTGGTGTCTCGACTACAATCGCGAACGGTCACACCGTAACATTCCCAACATCGAGATTGTCATTATCACTCGAGTCAAACGCAACATCGCTGTATTCCATCCAATCCGTACGATTATTGAGAGCCGCTTAGTCGGTCGGAAAGTCTGCCTCGTCAACGATTGCATCCGGACCGGGTCCCATTGACGCGACACTTTCGGTCGGACATCACTAGATTCCTAAACGTGAGCCAAGTGAAGCAGCACCCTGTGTTCGATGGAAGAGTGATGTCGGACAAGGTTCACGGAGACTGCTCCGTATGCAACCGGATTCAACGATCAGCGCTGGCGAGTTATGTCTCGCCAGCGCTGGTCTGCGTCTTGGGTCGACTAGCTCAGGTCGATGTGGATGCTCTTGACCTGGGTGTAGAGTTCCAGGCCGTGCATGCCCAGCTCGCGGCCGATGCCGCTCTTCTTGTAGCCGCCGAAGGGGCCGAAGACGCCAGCCGAGCCGCTGCCGTTGACGCTCACCATGCCGGTGCGCACGCCCTTGGCCACGCGCAGCGCCTTGTTGATGTCACGCGTCCAGACCGAGCCGGCCAGGCCATAGTCGTTCTGATTGGCCATCTTGATGACCTCATCGACGTCTTCGAAGGGGATGACCGTCAGCACCGGGCCGAAGATCTCCTCGCGCGCGATGCGCATGTCGTTCGACGCCTGGGCGAAAATCGTCGGCTGGTAGAAGTAACCCTGGCTCAGGTTGGAGGGACGCGAGCCTCCGTAGACCAGCTCGGCGCCCTCGCTGCGGCCGATCTCGACATAGGCGTTGACGCGCTCCCACTGGGCTTCGGAGATGACCGGACCCATCATGGTGCTCTCGTCCATCGGGTCGCCGACCTTGAAGCTCTCGGTCTGGTCGACGATCAGGTTCATGAAGTTGTCGTACTGGCCCTTGTCGAGGAACAGGCGCGTGCGCGCCGTGCAGACCTGGCCACTGTTGCCGAAGGCGCCGCCGACGGCAGCCGCCGCGGCCTTCTCCAGGTCGGCGTCCGCGAAGACAATGTTCGGGCTCTTGCCGCCCAGCTCGAGCGAGACCTTCTTGATGCCGTCGGCCGCCGCCTTGAGAATCGCCGCACCGGTCGTCGTCTCGCCGGTGAAGGCCACCTTGTCGACCAGCGGGTGGGAGGCCAGGTACTCGCCGATCTTCGCGCCCGGGCCGGGCAGGACGTTGACAACGCCCTCCGGCACGCCGGCTTCGTAGGCGATCTCACCCAGGATCTGCGCGGTCACTGGAGTGTTCGAGGCCGGCTTGAGGATCAGCGTGCAGCCGGCCGCCAGCGCCGGGGCGACCTTCCAGGCGGCCATCATGAACGGGAAGTTCCAGGGCACGATCTGGGCGCAGACACCGATCGGCTCGCGCAGCGTCAGGCTGAGCGCGCCGTCGCCGAAGGGAATCGTCTCGCCGAAGAACTTGTCGGCCGCGCCGGAGTAGTAGTCGAAGACCATCGCGCTGGCCAGGATCTCGCCGCGCGCGCGGGCCAGCGGCTTACCGGTGTCGCGCGATTCCAGCTCGCCGATCTCGTCGGCGCGCTGGCGCATGATGTCGGCCATCTTGGCGAGCACGCGGCCGCGCGCGAAGGGCTGCATGCCCGGCCAGGGGCCTTCGTCGAAGGCCTTGCGGGCCGCCTCGACCGCCCGATCAACGTCCTCGGTGCCGGCCTTGGCGACGATCGCCCAGGGTTTGCCGGTGGCCGGGTTGATCGACTCGAAGGTCTCGCCCTCGGCGGCGTCGACCAGCTTGCCGGCAATCAGCAGTTGCACCTTGCGAACTTCACTGGCAGTATCGACAGCCATGATGCTTCCTCCCTGTGTGTCTTTGAACCCTCTGTCGCCCTCATTGTAGCCCCACCCCGAAGCCACCGCACGCCGGCTCCGTATGAGCGGACCAAGGCCGCTGATCACCGTAAGGGTGGAGCTCGTCTCCACCCACGGCGCAGCCGTCCGCGATGAATCGCGGGGACTGGATCGGAGCTCCCCTGCGGCGGCGCGTCGTTGAACGCGGGCGACTCCGTCGCCGGGTGGAGACGAGCTCCACCCCTACGGCGTTGCCGGGACAGGCATGCCCAGAGGCTAGGTCTGAGCGGCTAGCCGCTCCAGATAGGTGACCAGCGTGCGCACGCCGATGCCAGTCGCGCCCTTCGGAGTGTAGCCGCTGGCGGAGCTTGCCCAGGCGGCGCCGGCGATGTCCAGGTGCGCCCAGCGCTTGCCCTCGGCGAACTCCGAGAGGAACAACGCCGCGGTGATCGCGCCGCCGCCGCGCCCGCCGGTGTTCTTCATGTCGGCGATCTCGCTGTCGAGCTGCTTGCGCAGCTGGTCCCAGAGCGGCATGTGCCAGTAGAGCTCGCCGGCCTCCCCGGCAGCGTCGACGATCGCCTTGGCCAGGTCGTCGTCGTTGGCGAAGACGGCCACGCTCTCGGCACCCAGCGCGATCATCTTCGCGCCGGTCAGCGTCGCCAGGTCAATCATGATCTCCGAACCCAGCCCGGCGGCGTAGACCAGCGCGTCGGCCAGCACCAGGCGGCCTTCGGCGTCGGTCGAGATGACCTCGATGGTCTTGCCATTCATGGCGCGCAGCACGTCGGAGGGGCGGTAGGCAGTGTCGCTGGGCATGTTCTCGGCGGCCGCGATGACGCCGTGGACGGTGAAGGGCAGGTCCAGCTCGGCGATTGCGCGCATCGCGCCCAGCACGGCCGCCGCGCCGGCCATATCCGTCTTCATCGGTACCATGCCGTCGTGGGGCTTGAGGCTCATCCCACCGGTGTCGAAGGTGATGCCCTTGCCGACCAGCGCGATCGTGGCCTGCGACTCGCCGGAGGGCGTGTAGGTCATGCGGAACAGGCGCGGCGGGTTGCTGCTGCCCTGGCCGACGGCGACGAGCGCGCCGGCGCCCATCTCGGCCAGCTGGCGCTCGTCGAAGACTTCGTACTCCAGTTCGACGTTGGTCGACATCTCGCGAGCAACCTCGGCCAGCGTCACCGGGTAGATCGCGTTGCCCGGCTCGAACACCAGGTCGCGCGCCAGGTAGACCCCAGCCGCCACAGCCTGGCCCTTCTGAACGCCCTCGGTTGCCTCGGGGGTCTCCTCACCGGCGAAGACCAGTCGCTCGACTTCGACCGGCTCCTCTCCGGAGCGGTAGGCACCGAAGCTGTAGAGGCCCAGCAGAAAGCCCTCGGTCGCGGCGCGAAAGGCCGTGGCCGCGTCCAGGCCGGTATCCGGCACGACGCAGGCGACGGAGCGGCTCTTCGCCCCGCGCGCCGCCCGGGCGGCCGCTCCGAAGGCGGCGCGCACATCCTCGCCGGTCGCCGAGCCGGCATCCAGCCCGGTCACGATGACGCGCCGGGCCGGGCGCCCGGGCGTCGGCAAGTTGAAGGTCGCGTCCGTCTTGCCGCTGAAGGCCGCGTCGCTCAAGGCAACCTTCAACGCGCCATCCAGCGCGGCATCGACCGCCGCCGCGCCGGCATCCCAGGCCTTGTCTTCCGGCGGGGCGCATACCACCAGCGTATCAACCTCGATCTCCGCGACCGGGGTGCTGGTGAACTTGATCCCAACATCCGCTGGGGCGCCGCTCGCGCGCACAGCCATCGCTCGCTCCTCCCGATCCCCGGCGTGCCGGGGCGAATCCGCTAAACCGGCCGATTGTAGAGCAGGGGCCTCGCGCGGGCATGAAAGAGACCCGGTAGCGGGAGCCACCGGGTCTTGTGGAAGCGTCTAGCGCGTCAGTGCCGCATCCGCTAAGTCTAAGGTTGTCGATCGACTACGAACGTTAGTCGGCCGCTTCGGCGGAGCTCCGTGGCTCCGCCCGATCAGATACCGTATCGTCTGCGACGATGTAGACTCCGTCAAGCGTCTTCCAACATTCGGATGGTCCAGAGGCCGCGAGGCACTTGCAGATATCTTCCTCGGTCCGGAGCGCGAAGCCCATCGCGCAGCGCGCCGGAACGCGCGCCCGCGGGTCTTTGATCCGGTACCGCACTTTGCCAAGCGCGACGCAGCCGAGCTGGATTCCGTCTTCCGGCTGCTCCTGGTGGTAGCGAATCTCGCGACCGCCCAGGTGTTGTTCGGATGCGGACTGATTGCGAGGACGCCGTCGCCGACGACGCATCTTCGCATCCGTTCCGCTATGTCACGTGTCTCCGGCGGAATGCCGGAGCGATTCAGCAGTTGTCACTGCTGAGAACAACTACAAGACTACAGAGTTGTCCTCTGTCCTCCGCATTATACGCTACGCTACGCTGCCCGGCTTCCAGGAGTCGAATTCGAGCGAGGAAACCGCGTTCGTACGCGCTGTAAGCGATGGGACGATCGCCGCGCAGGTGCTGCTCGTACCCTTTGACCGTCACACCGGAAAGCCCCTCGCGTCACTCGTCATAGGGGCCGGCAAGGGGCACTAGACGCTATCGGCCCGATCGGCGGCGAGTGAGCGCGGGCGGCACCCATCGGATCGGGATGTAGCCATCGGAGCTGCCGTGCGGCGGGCGGGGGAGCCCGCGCGCTCACAGGCCCGTCTGTCGCCTCTCTGTGGCTTTGCGCTACGCTACCGCCGCGCGGGCGCGCATGGTCGAGCATCCGACGAGGAGGAAGGGACGGGAACGCGATGCCGGGAACAGCCCTGAAGACGGCACAAGCTCAGGTCGAAGAGATCATCGGAGCCGTGGACGGCAGCATGGGCGTGGCC
>DATGQR010000125.1:0-3349 GCA_035304105.1 Thermomicrobiales bacterium
GCTCGTCGGCGGCATTCTGCTGGCCGCAGCGCTGGTCGGGGTAGTGGGGGTGGTCTCGAGCCTCGACGTCCTGCGGCGCAAGCCTCTGACGGCGCTGAGGGGCGAGTGAGCGCTATCGCGGTCCATTCTCCGCCGCCGGCCGCATCTGATAAGATCACCGGCTGAGGCAACGCGAAAGGAGCCTGGCAGAGGCATGGCGGACAAAGCACTGGATGATGCGGCTCTGACTCGACTGAAGGACGACCTGCTGCGGAAGCGCGGGGAGATCCTGTCGACTTCGACGGGAACCCGCCCGTTGCCGGAGTCGGCCGATGTCAACAGCCGTCAGGGCGACCTGGCAGATCAGGCGAGCGGCAACAACGAGGTGCACATCGCCCTGAAGCTCAAGCAGACCGACGCCAAGATCCTGCAGGCCATCGAAGAAGCGCTGATCCGCATGGACAAGGGCACCTACGGGATCTGCCGTGACTGCGGCGAGCCCATCGCCTTCGCGCGCCTTCAAGCCATTCCCTGGACCCGCGTCTGCATCAGCTGCAAGGAGAAGCAGAGCGCGTGAGCACCCCCGCCTTGCTCGAGCTGCTTCGGACGCTCCACCGCGAGAAACTGACGCTCCGCCAGCGGCACGTGACGGTCGCGCGTCGCGTCAGCAGCTACGGCGCGAACAACACCTACCAGAACGTCATCGAGCGCGATGACGTACACCTGTCGTGGCTCGAGGCGGCGATCACCGAGCTGGGCGGTTCGGTCGACGCGGTCGACGAGCCGGTCCTGCCGGCCGCAGGCCGGAAGGAATCGTTCATCCCGCTCGTCGAGACCGACGCGCGCGACGCCGAAGCCTTTGTCGCGCGCTGGCGGCCGCGTCTCGATGAGATCGGCAATGCCCGGCACCGCGGCATGGTGAACATCATGCTGGGGGAAGTGCTCGAGCATCGGCGTTTCTTCCAGCAGATTGCCGCCGGGCGTGATGACGCCCTGGGGCGCCGCTCCAACGGCCCGGGCCGGGACGGCACCGGCGATGGCGTCCTTGCCGTCCGTTGGATTGAATAGGGCGGGGCTTGTCGCCATCGCGCTGGGATCCAACCTGGGCGATCGGCGTGCACACCTGGGATCAGCCGTAGAGCGGCTGGCCGCTTTCCTCGTCGACCTCCGCGTTTCCGACATCATCGAGACCGATCCGCTTGGCGTCACCGAGCCGCAACCGCCATACCTCAACGCGGCCGTTGTGGGGCGTACGACGCTGCCGGCGCGGAGCGTACTGGACCGCCTGCTCGCCATCGAGGCGGAGGGAGGACGCGTGCGTCTGGGATGGCGATCGCCCCGCACGCTGGATCTCGACCTGATTCTCCACGGCCAAAGCGTGATCGACGAGGACGGGCTCCAGGTTCCACACCCGCGGTTCAGGGAACGGGCGTTCGTCCTGGAACCGCTGGCGCAGATCGCACCGGAGATGCGCGACCCTGTATCGGGCGCGACGATGGGGGAGTTGCTGGCGGCGCTGCGGTCCCGGCAGGAGCCTTCGCGCCAGCCGTGAACATCCGGGCAGGATGGAGGCCGGGGGCCGAAGCGACGCCCCCGCCCTATTCGAACTTCAACGCGACGATGGGGTCGAGTCCGGCTGCCTTCCGTGCGGGGTAGAAGCCGAAGAAGATGCCGACACCCGCCGAGAACAACACGGCAATCAGCACGGCGTTGAGCGGGATGGTCGCCGCCATGCCCTGGTAGATGCGAAGCAGTTCGGAGACCAGGTATCCGACGGCGATCCCCGCCGCGCCACCGACGATGCTGATGACGATGGCTTCGATCAGGAACTGGAGCAGCACGTCCGAACCTCGTGCACCGATGGCGAGCCGCAGGCCGATCTCGCGCGTGCGCTCGGTCACCGACACCAGCATGATGTTCATGATGCCGATCCCGCCGACCACGAGCGACACGCCGGCCACGCCAGCCAGCAGGTTCGTCATCGTGTTGGCGTTCTGCGTCCGCAGCGCGACGAGGTCGTCGAGCGTCTGGATCATGAAGTCGTCGGGCTCGCCCTCGGCCAGCCCGTGGGCCGTGCGCAGGGTCGTGGTCACGCCCTGAATCGCCAGCGGGATGGCATCGGCTGATGCCGCCGAGACGTAGATGCGGCTGAGGAACTGCTGGCCCGTGATCCGGCGCATCAGCGTGGTGTAGGGGATGAACACCTGGTCATCCATGTTGATGCCGCCGCCCGATGACCCCTTCGAACTCATGACACCGAGGACGCGGAACACGTGGTTGCGCACGCGAATCTGCGTATCGGTGGGATCGACCCCCTCACCAAAGAGCGTGTCGCTGACGTTGGACCCGAGGATGATGACCTTGGCGGCCGACCGGACGTCGTCCTCGGTGAAGAACGAGCCGAACTTGAGCGGCCACGAGCGGATCGCGGGCAGGTCGACGCTGGTGCCCTCCACGCTCGTGTTCCAGTTCTGGTTCGCGTAGATGAGCTGCAGCCGCTGGCTGGCGCTCTCGGCCACGTACTGCACGCCGGGAACGTCGCGCAGGATATCCGCGTCCTCGGGCACGAGGCGCACGCTACCCCCGGCGCCCGTGCGGACGCCGCCCGTCGCCTGCGCGCTGCCCGCGTAGATCGTGATGAGGTTCGTGCCGGCCGTCTTGATCTGCTCTTCCATCATCGCCTGGGCGCCGGTCCCCAGCGCCACCATGGCAATGACGGCGGCAACGCCGATGATCATGCCGAGCATGGTGAGGGCCGTGCGCAGCTTGTTGCGTCCGAGCGCCTTCAGGGCGATGCGAATGGTCATGAGAATTGACATGGTGTACTCCGTCGCACTTCAGTGTGCCGTAGTGGCGCCCGCCTCGGCTGGCGGCGGAATCTGGTCCGGCTCGGGCGGCGGCAGTGCTGCCAGTTCATCGGCCGCGTTGCGCCGGTGGAGCACCGGCTGGTCGGCGACGACACGGCCGTCGCGAAACCGGATGAGCCGGGTGCCGTACTCGGCAATGTCCATCTCGTGCGTGATCAGCAGGACCGTGATGCCCTTCTCCTGATTCAGTCGCTGGAAAATGCCCATGACCTCGATGCTCGTTCGCGTGTCGAGGTTGCCCGTCGGTTCGTCAGCCAGCAGGATCGCGGGCTCATTGATCAGCGCGCGGGCGATTGCCACGCGCTGCTGCTGGCCGCCCGACAACTGATTCGGCATGTGGTGGTAGCGCTGGCCCAGCCCCACCGCGTCGAGGGCCGCCAGCGCACGCTTGTGACGCTCGCCGGCCTTGAGCGCCGTTTCGTGTCGATAGAGCAGCGGCAACTCCACGTTGTCGAGCGCGGACGTGCGGCTGAGGAGGTTGAACCCCTGGAAGACGAATCCGA
>DATGQR010000126.1:0-2908 GCA_035304105.1 Thermomicrobiales bacterium
CAACCCGCTCTTTGCCAAGGCCCTGCAGCAGGCCATCGGCGGCATCGAGGGTGAGATGCGCGTCTGCCTGCAGTACCTGTTCCAGGCCTGGAACTCACGCGGCCCCACGAAGTACCGCGACATGCTGCTCGAGACGGGCACCGAGGAAATCTCTCACATTGAGATGCTCGCCACCGCCGTGGCGCTGAACCTCGAAGGCGCGTCGGTCAGCATGCAGGAGGATGCCGCCCGGGACCCGGTGTACGAAGCCGCGCTGGGCGGCCAGAACATCCGGCACGTGCTGTCGTCCGGCCTCGGCGCGATGGCGGTCGACGCCAGCGGCGTGCCCTTCAACGGCTCGTGGATCGTCGGCAGTGGCAACATCGCCGCCGACATGTACGCCAACGTCATGGCCGAAGCGACCGGCCGCGCGCTGGCTACCCGCCTCTGGAACATGACCGACGACCCGGGCATGAAGGATATGCTCGCCTTCCTGATTGCCCGCGACGTGATGCACCAGAACCAGTGGCTGGCCGTACTCGAGGAGCTGGGCCCCGATCATCTCCCGATCCCGAACAGCTTCCCGCAGTCCGAAGAGAAGCGGGAATTCAGCTACGCCTTCATGTCGACCCGCAAGGATCCGAAGCCGGACGCCTTCGATGGCTCGCGCTGGGTCAGCGGGCGCTCGATCGACGGCAACGGCGAGTTCTCATTCATCGCCGACATGAAGCCGCTGGGCGACATCCCGAAGCTCGGCATGGCCGACCCGCGCACCTTCGCCCAGATCGACCAGATCGCACCCGACGCCTCGGCCCGTCAGCGGCTGCGCGAGGAGGTCGCCGGCCACGTCCACGACGGCGATGACTAGCTCGCTCCATGCCCCTGAGCTAAACCGGCAACCGACAACGAGCGATGAGGGCGGCCCGCTGGCCGCCCTCACATGTTGGGGGATCTCGCTCTCAGGCCTCCAGTCTGCCCAGCAGGATGCGCGCGATCTGGGCCAGGTGAATGGTGTCATGGGTCACCATCAGCTCGGTCAGCGAACCGATCGTGATCGGGCCGAACTCGTTGTGGACGGCCGCGCGCCCCCAGCCATCGGCGTCGAGCGCTTCGAGCGTGGCGAGCTGGGCGGCGCGCTCGGTCTTGAAGCGTGCCAGCGCCTCGCCCAGATTCATCTCGTGGTAGCGGTGTTCGGCGGCGAGCGCTTGCTCGTCGTAGCCCTCAATCAGCGGTTCGTCCTCGCTCAACATGCGCCGCACCCGCGCGTGTGCCCGCTCCTCGGTATCCGCGAGGTGGGCGACCACCTCGACGATCGACCAGCTCTCCGCGGCGGGGCGCTGGCGGGCGCGCTCGGCGTCGATGCCCAGGAGCAGCGCCTCGAGGGTGACCAGGTTCGCGCGGTACGCGCCGAGCATTTCTGCATGAAGATCGAGCATCGCCAACCGACTCACTTCCGCAATCGATCCTACTTCTCCACCCCCATCCCTATCGTAAGATATCGCCCTGTCTTTTGGGCAATGCACTGTGAAGGGGGGTGGCATGATGATGTCCACAGGTGTACGGCTTCGCCGGGCCGGCGTCTCGGACGCGGCGGCAATCGCCGCGTGCGTCGATGCCGCCTACCGCCATTACATCCCACGCCTCGGCAAGCCGCCGGGGCCGATGCTGCTGGACTACGCGACGGCTGTGCGGGAACGTGACGTTTGGGTGGCCGAGGTTGGTAGGGTCATCGTCGGCGCGCTCGTCCTCGTCCCGGCCGGCGACTACCTGCTGCTCGACAACATCGCCGTCCACCCCGCCTCCCAGGGGCAGGGCATCGGCCGGATGCTGCTGGAGCTGGCCGACCGCGAGGCCGCCCGCCAGGGCTTCACCGAGCTACGCCTCTACACTCATCAGCTCATGACTGAGAACATCGCCCTCTACACCCGCATCGGCTGGGAGGAGACCGGCCGCTCCGAGCAGGACGGCTATGAACGCGTCTTTTTCTGCAAGCCCGTGCCAGCGGCCGATCCCGACGCGAGCCCGTGACCCCGACGCGGCCGCCCGGGCAACGAAGCGCCGAGATCGCACGGCAACTCATCACGCCATCCGAGCAAATCCGGATCGCATCGCGAAACCCCTGACCGTACCCCTAAACCGCATCTATCCATCACTGCCGGGGTGGAGCCTATCTCCACCCGGTCTAGAGACACGACACCGAACAACGGCAGCCGCGCTCGACCCCCTGGGTGAGTCCCTACAGGGGCTTGCTGCGAGTTCCTGTTTCGAGCCCTTGGCTTGATGCGCGCAGGTGGAGACAGGCTACACCCCTACGATGGGAGTTTGCGCCAGCAGCCTGATGTCGTTCGATCCAGACGCAGGTACTCGATGGGCGAACCTGCGTGCCCACTTGTCAAATGCCAGCATCTCCCGTATTCTGTTTCCGAACAGACGTTCGATGTACGTACGACGATGAGCTCCAGCCCTGCGACGTAGCAGGCCGGAGCGGAGCCGTACATTCGACAACGTAGCGATGCGGAGGACCGCCGATGGATCTGCTCGACCGATTCCTGGGACACGACCGCTGGACGACGAGAAGGGTCCTGGAGCTGAGCCGGGGCCTGAGCGACGAGCAGCTCGACCAGGAGTTCGACATCGGGCACCGCACGCTGCGGGCCACCTTCGACCACATGATCTTCAACGTCGGCGCCTGGACCGCCCAGATGCGCGGCGAGCCGATCGACCGCAACCGCGATAGCAGCTCGATCGGCACCCTGGTCGAGCGGCACGAGCGCAGCTACGCGCGCTTCGAAGAGACGGCCCGCCAGCTGATCGCCGACGGGTGACTGGACGAGACCTTCCGCGACCACCACGACTTCCCGCAGTCCTACGGCGCAACGATCGTCAACGTCATCCACCACAACGCCGGGCACCGCAGCGAGGCGCTGCA
>DATGQR010000127.1:0-3553 GCA_035304105.1 Thermomicrobiales bacterium
GCACGATGAAGCCGCGCCAGTGCACCCAGGGCAGGACGCCAGCGAAGTTGTCCGGCGCGCGCTGCGGCCCGATGAAGCCGTCGATCAGGATCAGCGCGGCGATCAGCAGCATCGGTATCTGGATTGCCGTGCGGGCGTGCTTCCAGCGCAGGAAGCGGCCGATGACCGGCGCGAGTAGCAGGTCGAATCCCGGCCGCCGGCGGCGTCGTGGGCGGGTTGCGGCGCGGGTCGCGGTCGTCAGCTCGATACCCCCTTGATGTCGAAGCGGCGCTCGATCTCCTCGCCGTCCGGCAGCGTGCCGCGCACGGTGATGATCCAGTCGCCGCCCATCGTGAACTCGAAGCCATCGCTGATGTAGCGTCCGTCCGGCTCCTCGGTCGCGCCGACGATGACCGGCACCATGCCGGCATGGCTCATGTCGCCAACGATCTCCAGATCGGCGCCGCCGACCGTGTCGCCGTCATCATTGGTGATCACGACGGTGATCGTCGCCGGGCCGACCGACGGTGACTCCGGCTCGACGCTCAGCTCGACGGTGACGTCGCTGGTATCGCCATCGTCGTCGCCCCGGCTGCAGGCGCCAGCGAGCGCTCCGACGACGAGCAGGCCAATAAGAAGGAACGCGATTCCGCGCACCCGAAGGAACATTGATCTTACTCCGAACGTACTTCCGACTCGACTGTGATCGTGCCCGCCCGCTCGAAGGTCAGCTCGACCTCGAAGCGGTCGCCCTCTTCGAGCGCCTGCTGCAGGCCGATCAGCATCACGTGGTAGCCGCCCTGCTCGAAGGCGACCGTCTCCCCGGGCGGGATCTCGATGCCGCCCTCGACCTGGCGCATCTGCATGACGCCGTCCGCCATGTTCGTCGTGTGTAGCTCGACCGTCTGCGCCACCTCGCTGCGCGCGCCGGTCAGCCGGTCAGGCTCATCGCCCCGGTTCTCGATCCGCAGGTAGACGACGCCGTTCGTACCGCCGCCGTGATCGTGCTCGTCGTGATGCTCGGCGTCGTCCTCGTCATGGTGCTCATCGTGATGATCGTCTTGGGTCGCGTGATGCTCGTCGTGGTGATCGTCGTCACCATCGAGCAGGATGGCCGGCCGGGACCAGACATCGGTGACGACGATCCCTTCGCTCGACCCGCCGCGACCGCTCTCGGCGTCACCGGCATCATCGTCGCCACAGGCC
The DNA here is from genome assembly GCA_035304105.1 of Thermomicrobiales bacterium. Classification (GTDB taxonomy): domain Bacteria; phylum Chloroflexota; class Chloroflexia; order Thermomicrobiales; family CFX8; genus JAUIIK01. The sequence continues at coordinate 1,186 of DATGQR010000127.1, forward strand.
GCCAGGATGAGCGACAGGATCAACAGCAGGCCGGCCGCGAGGGCAGCCATCCGTATCAATTTCGATGGTCTCGGCATCGTCGGCTCAGTCCTTCAACCCCGGGCGCAGCAGTCACGCCGGTACAAGTCTATCCCGTGTCCTGGAGAGAAAACATACGCAAACGGGGTATGCCTAGGCGCTTAGAGCAGGTTGCGCAGGTCATTCTCGACCTGCTCGACGGTCAGATCCCAGGGCATGTAGAGGCGCTCGCGGCCGTCCCGGTCGAGTACGACCGTCGTCGTCGAGTGATCGACCAGATAGCCGGTCGCCGCGCTGCCCTCGGCCTTCTGGAAAAAGATCCCGAACTGTGAGGCGACGGCGCGCAGCTCGTCCTCGCTCCCGGTTAGGCCAACGAAGCTGGGGTCGAACGCCTCAGTGAAGCGCGCCAGCCGCTCGGGGTCGTCGCGCTCGGGATCGACGGTGATCATCATCACCTGAATGTCGTCGCCATCCTCGCCCAGCCGCTCGCGGACCTTGGCCAGCTTGCTGAGCGTGGCGGGGCAATAATCCGGGCAGTTGGTGTAGCCGAAATACATGACGACCAGCTTGCCGCGGAAGTCACTGAGCCGCACCTCACCATCGGCGCTCGTCAGCGTGAACTCCTCCGGGTCGCCAGTCGCGTCGACCAGCGTGCCGTGATAGGTCTTGGACTCCGAGAACAGCCCGGGCAACGTGAACGCGCCGACGATCACCAGCAGGATCACACCGGCGGCGATGTAGAGCAGGGGGCGTGGCATGCGACCAACCTTCTAGCCTGCGGGTTCCCAACGACGCAGGATCGCGCGGAAGCGCTCGGCGACTGGTGGGTCGATCATCTGCCCGTCGACGGCGACCGCGCCCTCGCCGCGGGCGACGGCGGCGTCGTACTCCGCGACGATCCGCCGGGCGCGCTCGAGTTCTTCGTCAGAGGGCCGAAACGCTTCGCGGATGACCGGCCCCTGGGCGGGGTGAATCGCGAACTTCCCGTCCATGCCAGCGGCCGCCCCGCGACGGGCGTCCTCCCTGAGGATATCGAGATCGCGGAACTCGGGACAAATTGCGTCGTAGGCGGCGATCCCGCCGGCGCGCGCCGCGGCGACGAGCATGAAGCGGGGTATGGTGAACTCCTCGGCGGTTGGCGTGCGCGCCATGCCCAACGCGAAGGCGAGGTCCTCGCCACCCAGGCACAGCCCGCCCACCAGCCAGTGGTCGGCGATCTCCTCCAGATGGAAGAAGGAGCGCGGCGTCTCGATCGTGACGATCACGTCACGCCCTTCCAGCGCCAGCGGCGCGGCAAGGACGTCCAGTTCAATGGCACGGTCGATCTTGGGCACGACCACGCCGATGCCCGGCAGATCGACCAGCACCGCGGCGTCGGCCTCCGCCACGCGCTCGCGCGGCGGGTTGACGCGCACGTAGGGCCGCGGCGCGTCGTCCGGCCAGTCCGCCAGAGCGGCCCGGACACGCTCGCGGGCGGCGTCCTTCTCAGCGGGCGGAACGCTGTCCTCCAGATCGAAGACGACGGCGTCCACCTCGGCGACTGGCGCCTTCGCGACCATCCGCTCGCGGTGGCCGGGCACGAACAGGAGAGAGACCGGGGCTGCGCTCACGGCGATTACATTCCCGGCGGCTCGCGCTCGAGGATGATCACCTCGCTGCCGCACTTCGGGCAGGCCGTCAGGCGCTCGAAGCCACGCGTGTAATAGCCGCACGCCTCGCACGACCAGCGGGTCAGGGCGAACAGGCGAATCAAGTCCGAGCGCGAGATGATGCCGATGATCTGACCCTCGCGCACCACCGGCAGGCGCCGAATGTGCTGCTCGATCAACATGCGTGCGATCGTCTCCGGGTCGGTGTCCTCGCCGACGGTGATGACGTTCTGCGTCATGATGTCGGCAACCGTCTCGCCGTCCTTGGCCAGCACATCGAACTCGGAAACGACGCCGATCAGGTGATTGTTCGCATCGACGACGGGTAAGCCTGAGATGGATTCCTCGAACATGATCCGCGCGGCCGCCTCAACCGAGGTCGTCGGCTGGACGGTGCGGACATTAGTGGTCATGAGGTCGCGGGCGGTCAGGGTGAGCGTCGCTGTCATGGAAATTCCTATCACTGTTGCGCTCGTGCGCGGAGTCCGCGCTCCCGGATTGTACTCGTTTTACCGGGGCAGTCCGCTCAAGCGCGAGCCAGCGCCTCCATGCGCTGGAGCAACTCCGGGCGCAAAGCCCGCGATGCGGAGCGCAGGTGCTTCACGATGGCGTTCAATGACCGCGGGTCATCCGGGTAGATCGTGCCGACCTGCTCGTGGAGCAGCGCGCGGAATTCCAGCTCCAGGTCCCGGCGGAGCCTG
>DATGQR010000128.1:0-4152 GCA_035304105.1 Thermomicrobiales bacterium
AGATCCTGACCCGACGCCGGACCCTGATCCCGATCCGTCCGATGACTACGACTACACCTACGGGGAGAACCTGGGCGAGCGCATCAACCCACTGAATGAGCTCAAGGCGCCCCACGGCGTGGCTGTCACCCCACAGGGCAATATCGTCGTGATTGACGATGAGAAGCACCGCGTCCAGATCTACGGGCCGAACGGCAGCTGGGTTGGCGCGTTTGGCGGCGATAGCGGCTACGGTTCCTTCGACCACAAGGACGCCGAGGTCGACAAGAACGGCAATATCTGGATTCTCGACACGAAGAACCACCGGATCATCGGCTTCGATGAGTCCGGCAACAAGCGCGGCGAGATCGGCGGGTTTGGCAGCAGCAACGGGCAGCTCAACGGCCCCGAGGCCTTCACGATCGGCCCGGACGGCTACTTCTACGTCGCCGACGCCGGCAATGCGCGCGTTCAGGTCTTCGACGCCAACGGTCACTATGTGCGCGGTTGGGGCGAGTATGGGTCCGGCGACGGTAAGTTCATGCTGCCGAGTGGCATCGCGGTCGACCAGCAGGGCAACGTCTTCGTCGCCGATGGCCGCGCCCACCGCATCCAGATGTTCGACGCGACCGGCAAGTACCGCATGAAGTGGGGCACCCAGGGCACGGGCGAGATCGAGTTCGATGTTCCCGGCCGGATGACGATCGATAAGAACGGCGCGCTTTACATCCTCGACCATGGCAACAACCGCGTGCAGGTCTTCACGACCGATGGCGAGCCGATCCGACGCTTCGACACGAAAGGCAGCGGCCCGGGCCAGTTCGCCGCCCCCGCCGACATCGCCACCGACGCCAATGGCTACGTCTACGTCGCCGACCTGAGGAACGGGCGCATCCAGAAGCTGACCGGCCGCGGTCAATACCAGGACAGTTGGAATGACGACAGCCGCTCGCGCTTCGGGGACCCGGCCGGCGCCGACCTGACCGACGACGGCTACCTGTTCGTCGTGGACCGCCAGTACCGCAACGTCAAGGTCTTCGACGAGCGCGGCAACGTCGCAGGCGCGATCACCGGCAAGCTGGCCGGGCCGGTCGACGTCGCGGTCTATGACGAATACGTCTACGTGCTCGACGCCAGGGCGGGCCACATCGCGGTCTTCGAGTTTTACCGATCGCTCAGCGGCAAGGAACTCCAGTTCAAGCCCTACGGCTACATCGGGGAGCCAGGCGACGGCCCCGGTAAGCTCGACGAGCCCAGCTCGCTGGCCATTGACAGCGCGGGCTACATCTACGTCGTCAACGAGGGCAAGAGCGAGATCCTGAAGATCTCCGACGAGGGCGAGTACGTCGGCAGCTTCGGCGCGGAAGAGCTGGTTGGGCCACGCGCCATCGCGGTCTACGGGGAGCATGTCTACGTGACCGACTTCGAGCGGCACACCGTCGAGGTCTTCGACCGCGCCGGCGAGCATCAGGCCACCTGGGGCGGCCCGGGCGATGCCCCCGGCTACTTCGAGGAGCCAACCGACATCGATGCCGACAACGACGGCAACGTCTACGTCATCGACGCCGGCAACCAGCGCGTCCAGAAGTTCAGCCCGCAAGGCGAGCATGTCGCGACAGTGAGCCCGGCCAATAGCGGCGGCCCGTCCTTCTTCCGGCCCATCGGCGTCGCCGTCGAGGATGGCAACGAACTCTACGTCGTCACCGACACCGACGCCCTCGTCCTGGTCTACCGCGCGGCGTCCTAGCCGCCGGTCACAGGCAGGCCACCGCGTTCGCTACAGAGGGCGCTCCACCCCAGGGGCGCCCTCAGCTTTTTGTCATCCCTGGAGGACTACTCGAACGCGACGACGCGCAGCGGGAAGGCGTCGAGACCGTGGACGGGGATCGGCAGCGCGCAGACAAAGACGCGCGGGCTGGCGAGCTGATCGAGGTTAGTCAGGTTCTCGATGAACGGGATGCCGTTGCCGAGCAGCACGAGGTGACATTCGAGGTGCTCCGACGTCCGCGGCCCCTCCAGCCCGCTCAGGTCGGTGCCGACGAGCTTCACGCCGCGCTCGACAAGCCACTCCATCGCCGCGGAGGTCAGGCTGGGGCGATGCTCGAAGGCCGGCTCATCCTGACGGTCGGCATATCCCGTCCGCAGGAAGACGATGTCGCCCTGCCGCACTCCGCCCGCAGCTTCCGCGACCGTCTCCATCTCTGCCGCCCCGACCATGCTATCAGTCGGCAGCCCGGAGAGATCCAGGACGGCCGCCTCACCGACCAGCCGGTCGAGTGGGATGTCTCCCAGGTCGCCACCCTCGGGAAAGCAGTGGTATGGCGCCTCGATGTGCGTGCCGATGTGGCTGATCGTCTCGACCCGGTGCATGATGTACCAGTCGTGCTCGACCGGCACATGCTCGGTCAGTTCCTCGGTCCGGCCCTGCTCGATCTTGAACGGTCTAGCTCCCTGCCCCGGCACGATCGGCAGGGTCAGGTCAACGATACGGTTATAGGCGATCAATGCTCATGCCCAATCAGGTGACACGAACCGGCAAACACGGCAGTCTAGCGTCACCTGCGCGCTCGCGCCTCGCACTCAGGCGGGTTCGATTGCCGCCGGCTCTTGCTGCGTCCTGCGTTGCCGAAGCATTTGCCGGATGCTCTGGGAGTGTGGCTTCCGCGCCAGCCATCCGACGAAGACAGCGTATGGCCCCATTACCAGCGTATAAGGCGGGGCCAGCGAGAACAGGAAGGCGCTGAAGAGCGCGCCACCGGCCAACCCGAGCCGGGCACGGGCGCCATCCCAGAGCGTGAGCACGCCGAGCGCCGTCTCTCCCGCAACCAGCAGCACTGTCCAGAGCACCGGGTGCGCGCCTGCGACGTCAGCAAAGAACCAGCGGTAGAACGGCACCGGCGACGCCTCCAGCCACTCGAAGGGCCGCTCCATCCGCAGCGTCACCAGCAGATTGAAGACCGCCCCGGCTATCCAGATCAGGCCGACTACGAGCCGCCCGATCGTGATTCCAAGTGAACCGCCGTATTGGCCGCTTGTAGTGTCCATTGCAGGCTCCTCGATGTTGCGCGACACCCCTGCCCCGACGCTCGCAAGGTAGCGCAGAGAACCTGAAAAGCGCGCGAACCGAAGCCGCGCGCCGTTACAGGTTCGTCACAACATCACCTGGGCCAGGCCCGGCACGCTCTACTGCTCCACGAGCCGGTAGGTCTCGCCTTCGGCGACGGCGCGGCCCTCCTCGATCAGCTTTTGGAGGTGCATCGAGATCGTGGCTTTGCCGGCGGGGAGGAGGTGGGGGAGGATCTCGTCATAGATCAGCGGCGGGAGGTCGTCGAGCGTCAACGGACCGTGCTCGGCCAGGGCTTCGATGATCTGGCGCTCGCGATCCAGCCGGTGGGCGATGTACTCCTCGATCTTGGCGCCGGCATCCGGCACGACCGGGCCGTGACCGGGCAGCACCGCGCTGAAGGGCTCTTCCTCGTGCAGCGACAGCAACTTCCGCAGGCTCTCGATGTACTGGGCGACCGAGCCGTTGGGCGGGAAGATGCCGACGCTACCGAAGCCAGAGATCATGTCGCCGGCCAGCAGCATCCGCCGGCTGGACTCGATGAAGCACAGGTGCCCGGGCGCGTGGCCGGGCGTGAAGACCGGCGTCAGGGTGAAGCCCTCGCACTCGACCGGCGCTTCGTGATCCAGCCAGACGTCGACCTCCAGATCCGGCGCGAAGCGCTCGATCTGCTCGCGCTCCAGCGGCGGCGCGTAGACCGGCGCGCCGGTCAGCTCCTTGAGACGCGGGGCGCCGCCGACGTGATCCGGATGGCAGTGGGTCAAGACGATGCGCTGGATGCGCTGCGGGTCGATTTCGGCGGCCTCGAAGGCGCTCAGGAAGATCTCATAGCCTTCCGGCCGCCCGGCGTCGATCAGCGTCAGCGGCCCGGCGTCGATGCGGCCCAACAGGTAACAGTTGGTCGGCTGCCCGGCCATCATGCCCTCGTTGGGGATCGCGATCAGGTGCGCCGGCGCCTCGGGATCGATCACGGCCGTCTGGGCCGCGATACGCGCCTCCTCCTCGGCCCGCTTCTGCTCGACTTCGCTGTCCGCCGCGTCGATCCGCTCCAGCGACGGCCGGTCCGGATAGACGGGCAACACCCGCCCGGTTGCGACGGCGATGCGCCA
>DATGQR010000129.1:0-3829 GCA_035304105.1 Thermomicrobiales bacterium
GCGGGGCGGGACGCTTCCAGTCGTGAGGGAGGCAGTGCAGGATGAGCGAGATCGATCTCGAGGCGCCGATCCCCTACATGCAGCGCACGCGTGAGTATTACCTGGCGCTGGGCTACGACAACCCCTATCGCTGGGCGCACCACGAGGATGTGCCCTTCGCGAGGTTGGAGAAGCCGCTGGCCGAGGCGCGGCTGGCGCTGATCACGACGGCGGCGCCCTACCAGCCGGACGCCGGCGACCAGGGGCCGGGGGCGCCCTACAACGGCAAGGCGAAGTTCTTCGAGGTGTACTCCGGCTCGACGGCGGACGACCCGGACCTGCGGATCTCCCACCTGGGCTACGACCGCGACCACACCAGCGCCGAAGACCCCAACACCTGGTTCCCGCTGGCGCGGCTGCGCGAGGCCGTCGCGGCCGGGCGGATCGGAGCCTTGACGCCGCGCTTCCACGGCGCGCCGACCAACCGCAGCCAGCGCACGACCCGGGAGATCGACGCCCCGGAGCTGCTCAGGCGCTGCCAGGAGGACGGGGCCGACGCTGTCCTGCTGGTGCCGACCTGACCGGTCTGCCACCAGACCGTGAGTCTGGTTGCGCGGCACATCGAGGCGCGCGGCATCCCGACGGTGATCATGGGCTGCGCGAAGGATGTCGTCGAGCACGCCGGCGTGCCGCGCTTCCTGTTCAGCGATTTCCCGCTGGGCAACTCGGCCGGCAAGCCGTTCGATGTGGAATCCCAGCGCCAGACGCTGGAGCTGGCGCTGCGGCTACTGGAATCCGCGAGCGGGCCGCGCACGACGGTGCAGTCGCCGCAGCGCTGGAGCGAGGACCCGTCCTGGAAGCTGGACTACAGCAACGCTGCCCGGCTCAGCCCGGAGGAGATCGCCGCGCGGCGGCGGGCGTTCGACGCCGCCAAGGCCGATGCGCGCGCGAGAACCGGGCGGAGCTGAGCCGCCCGGGGACGTAGCCGTTTGCGCCAAATTTCCTGACTGGCAGCCTGGCCTCTTCAACCAGCTGGCGCTGCTGCGGTACGATAAAGAAGAACGTTCCGTGGCTGCCTCGGGCTGCAATCCGTTGTAAGCGCATCGTTCTCGACCCTTACCTGCCGGCTCTCGCCGCCTACGGGCTGGTCGCCCGTGTACCGCAGCGGCACCACGGGCGAACCAGGTCAGGCGCGGTAAGGCGTTGATGACGGGCGCTGCGAGCGCGGGATCCCGGGACCGCCGGGCGCCGCAGGGACGCTCGGGTTCATCGTTCACATGTACTGCTGAGTACCTAGCCAGAGATGTAGCGAGCAGTGTTCCACGACACCGACATCATCGCGACGCTGACCGTGGCGGTCGTCGCCGCGACGATCGGGGGGCATCTTGCGGCCCTGGTGCGCATGCCCCCGATTCTCGGCTTCCTGCTGGCCGGTGTCGCGGTGGGGCCGTTCACGCCCGGGCCGACGGCGGACTCGTCGGTTGCCAATCAGCTGGCCGAGTTCGGCATCATCCTGCTGATGTTCGGCGTCGGCATCCATTTCTCGCTGCGTGACCTGCGCGCCGTGCTGAGGATCGTCGTGCCGGCCGCGCTGGCCCAGACGCTGCTCGTCACCCTGCTGGTCGCCGGGCTGATGAGCTTCTGGGGCTGGGGCTGGGGTACCGGCCTGCTGATGGGCCTAGCTATCTCGATCGCCAGTACGGTGATCGTCGTGCACGCCTTCGACCAGCGCGGCGAGCGGGATTCGCTGCATGGCCGGGTGGCCATCGGCTGGCTGGTGATCGAGGACCTGCTGACCGTGTTCATCCTGATCCTGGTACCGTTGCTGGCCTCGCAGGGCGTCGGGAACTCGTCGGCGGAGGAGATCGGCGAGGCGGTCGGCGTCGGCATGGCGCAGGTCGTGACCTTCTCGGCCGGCATGATGCTGATCGGCAATCGCGTGGCGCCCCAGCTGCTGCTGCTGACCGCGCGGCTCAACTCGCGCGAGCTGCGCCTGGTGACGGTGCTGGCGCTGGCGCTGGGCGTCGGCTACGGCGCGTCGACGCTCTTCGACGTCTCCTACGCGCTGGGCGCGTTCCTGGCCGGGCTGGTCGTCAGCGAGGCCGAGATCAGCCACCAGGCGGCGGCCGACGCGCTGCCGCTGCAGGACGCCTTCGCGGCGCTCTTCTTCGTCTCGGTCGGGATGCTCTTTGACCCGCGCTTTCTGCTGGAGGAGCCGGTGCTGGTCGCCGTCGTCGTGCTGCTGATCGTGGTCGCCAAGCCGGTGATCACGCAGCTGCTGCTCTCGGCGCTGCGCTTCCCGGACCGGCCGGGGCTGCTGATCTCGGCCAGCCGCGCCCAGATCGGCGAGTTCTCCTTCATCCTGGGCAGCATTGGGATGGCCGAGGGGCTGATCAACGACGGCCAGATGAGCCTGATCCTGGCCGGCTCGATCATCTCGATCGTGCTCAGCCCGCTGATCTTCAACAGCGCCGGGCGCATCTCGATGCGCATCACCGGAGGGCTGTCGCTACGGCTGCCGGGGCGCGAATTCACGCTGGAGCCGGCGCCGCACAGCGCGCTGCACGAGCACGCCGTCATCCTCGGCGGCGGGCGCGTCGGCGGGTTGATCATCACGGAGATGCTGGAGCTGGAGATCCCGGTGATCGTGGCCGATTACCGGCGCGACGTCATCGACCGCCTGCGGGCCGCGGGCGTGCCGGTGATCTACGGCGATGTCGCCAATCCGCAGCTGCTGCGCCATCTCCACCTGGAGTGCGCCCGCGTGCTGGTCGTCGCGATCTCCGACGAGCTGGCCGCGCGCCTGGCGGTCGAGCGCGCCCGCCAGATCCGGCCTGATCTACCGATCGTCGTGCGCACGCACACCGAGCACGAGCGCCTGTACCTGGACAACCTGCCCTACACCGAAGCGGTGATGGGCGAGCGCGAGATGGCCGTCGAGATGGCCAGCTTCGCGCTGCGCCAGTTCGGCCTCTCGCTGGGCGAGCTCGATGCCGTGGAGCAGGATATGCGCTCGCGGTCCAGCGACGAGCCGCTGCCCGGCCAGCCGCTCCCGCTGGAGTGAGCCGGGCCTGATGCGCTAATCGCCCGACTCCGGCAGGTCGAGCTCCTCGTCGTCGTAGTCGTCGCCTGCGCGGACGCGGGTGAGGGCGTAGACGATGCCGGCCAGGCCGAAGGTGAGCACGAAGGTCATCAAGAACTCGTCCCAGGTGAACTTGCCGCCGTGCAGCAGGGCCAGCAGCAGTGGGACATCCAGCATATCGATTCGCCGTTCCAGGTCGCCGTGGCAGTCATGCGCTGCTCGATAGGCCGCATCCCTATTAATGCAGATCCGGCCGGCGCCGTGCCCGGCAGGCACGCTCGCGCGCTGACGCTCCCGCTCCGCGCGCTGGAACGAAGACGACGCCCCCAGGCTGGCTAAGCGCGCCCGGGGGCGTCGAGTTTCCCGCGTTCACACATTGCGCGGGACAGATTGTCTGGTGGCTACGGTGCGATTAGAGCCCGGCGCACTGGTCTTCCTTGTCGCCCGCGACCACGTTCTCGCCGCCGGTCGGGGGCGGCTGATTCGCCTGGCACTGCAGGTTGCCGTCGACCGTGTTGCGGCTGATCTCCACGTCGCCAGAGTTCTCGAAGACCTGGATGTTGCCGCCCACCTGGTTGTCGGTGACGACCAGCGGACCACCGTTCTGCTCGAGCTGGATGTCGCCGTCGACGAACGCGCCGCGCACCGTGGCGCTGTGCCCCTGCTCGACCTGGATATTGCCCTCGATGCGCGAGCCCTCGTAGACGTTGACCTCGCGAGCGTTCTCGGCCTGGATGTTGCCATCGACGAGCACATTATGGGCGTGCA
>DATGQR010000130.1:0-5471 GCA_035304105.1 Thermomicrobiales bacterium
CTTGGTCGCGACCTTCTGCTGCGTGTCGTGGACATGCTCGACGACGTCGCGCAGGTCGACCAGATGCCTCGCTCCGAGGGCCGCGACATGACGATGCTCCTGAGCCCAACCGCCAATCCGGCCAGCACGGAGCAGCCCCAGGAGGCGGACGCTGGCGCGCAATAGAACCATTTCACAGCAATAGCCAAGCGCGCGCGGTCCTGCTAAGATTGAGGGTCGCAAGTGACGGCACCGCCTGCGCGGTGCCGTTTGAATGCCACGTTTGCACTGGTGAGGCGGACATTCATGCCAAAGATGAAGACCAACAAGGCAGCCGCGAGGCGCTTTCGAATTACGGCCGGTGGAAAAGTCATGCGCGCCAAGGGCATGAAGTCGCACTTCCGCCGACGCAAGTCCAAGCGCACCAAGCGCATGTTCGACAAGATGTTCGAAGTCGCTCCGCAGGACCGCAAGCGCATCAAGCGCCTGCTGCCTTACGGCGCGGACTAGCACGAGCGCAGACCACGACCCTCGGGGAGGAGTAGGCATCGATGACACGCGTCAAGCGCGGAGCCACCCGTCACAAGCGCCATCATAAGGTTCTGAAGCAGGCCGAAGGCTATCGCGGGACACGCAAGCGCCTGTTCAAGCGCGCCAACGAAGCGGTCATGCGCGCCAACGCGACCGCTTACCGTGACCGCCGCGCCCGCAAGCGCCAGATGCGGCGACTCTGGATCCAGCGCATCAACGCGGCCGCGCGCCTGCACGGCATGCCCTACAACCAGTTCATCAACGGCCTCACCAAGGCGGAAGTCGCGGTCGACCGCAAGATCCTCGCGGAGCTGGCGGTGAACGATCCCGATGCCTTCGGGGAGTACGTCGCCATCGCCAAAGCCGCCCTCTAGAGCCGAGGCGTGCCGCCCGCAGGGAAGCCAACACCAATGGAAACGATCACGAGCCGGACGAATCCGACCGTCCGGCTCGTGCGCTTATTGCTCGCGCGCCGGGCAGCGCGCTACCGCGAGCGCGCCTTCGTTGCTGAGGGATTGCGGACGATCACCACGCTGGTCGAGCGCGGGCTGAAGCCGCGCGCGCTGTTGCTCGACGCCGCCCGCCTGGTCGAACTCCCCGAGGGGCTGACGGCGGCAGTTGAGGCCGAGGGAGGTCGCGTCCTGTCGATCGCGTCGCCCCTTTTCCGCGAGCTGTCGGACGTCGAAGAGCCACAACCCGCCCTGGCGGTCTTTGAGATGCCGGATCTCCCGCTACCGGACCAGCCAGAGGCGCTGCTCGCCCTCGACGGCATCCAGGACCCCGGCAATCTCGGCTCGATCCTGCGCTCCGCCGCTGCTTCGGGCATCGACGGGGTGCTGCTGCTGCCCGGGACAGTCGACCGTTTCGGCCCCAAAGTCGTGCGCGCCACGGCCGGGTTGATCGGGAGCCTGCCGGTGCTGACGGCCGGAGAGGCGATGAGTTATGTCCATCAATGGCACGCCGACGGCGGACGCGTCATCCTGGCCGACGGCGCGGCCCCGACCGCATACACGGAGTGTGACTGGACGCAGCCGTTCATCCTCGTGCTGGGTAGCGAGGCGAGCGGCGCGTCAGCGGCTGTCCGCCAGCTGGCGACCGAGGCCGTGAAGATTCCGATGGAGCGGGATGTCGAGTCGATCAACGTGGCTGCCGCGGCCGCGGTGCTGCTGTTTGAGGCGCGCAGGCAACGAATTCACGGCTAAATGACGTACGTACGCCCATAATCTTGGGAAATCACCCCCGGGCTGTGCTATAGTCCGGCGCGACACTATCCGTCATTCGGTATGCCAATTTTGTACCGATGAGATCGACATGGACAAGGGGGACGAACCAATGCGCAAGCAGGATCTGATCAAAGAGGTCGCGCGCCGTACCAAGCAGCCCGAATCGCTCTCAAACGAGTTCGTCAACGCGACCTTTGACGCGATCGTCGACAGCCTCTCGGCTGGCGAAGACGTTACGATCACCGGTTTCGGCACCTTCGGGGTGACCGAGCGGGCCGCTCGCGAGGGCCGCAACCCGCAGACCGGCGAGCCGATGCAGATCCCGGCGGGCAAGACGCCGCGCTTCCGCCCCGGCACCCAGCTCAAGCGCGCCGTCGCCGGCAGCTAGTCCGCTACCCGGTTCCCAAACAGCACGGAAAGAGGCGCCCCGGGCGGGGCGCCTCTCTGATTGTCCACAGTAGTCGAGCAGAACCGCCGATGCGCGGCCCGCGCGCCTAAATATCCAGGTTGGCGACCTCGCGGGCGTGGGTCTGGATGAAGCGCTTGCGCGGCGGGACCGAGCTGCCCATCAGCATGTCGAACGTCTCGTCGGCGCGCACGGCGTCGTCGATCGTGACCTGGAGCAGCGAGCGGTGCTCGGGATTCATCGTCGTGTCCCAGAGCTGCTCGGCGTTCATCTCGCCCAGGCCCTTGTAGCGCTGAACCTCGACGCGCTTGCCCTTCATCTCCTTCATCACCTGCTCCAGCTCCTCGTCGCTGTGCAGCCAGCGGACATCGCTCCCGTTCTTGACCGAGTAGAGCGGCGGCTGAGCGATGTAGAGGTGCCCGTCGACGATCAGGCTCTCCAGGTGCCGGAAGAAGAAGGTCAGCAGCAGCGTCCGGATATGCGCGCCGTCCACGTCCGCGTCGGTCATGATGATGATGCGGTGATAGCGCAGGTTCTCCGGGTCGAACTGGTCGCCGATCGAGGTGCCCAGCGCCGTGATCAGGGCGCGGATTTCGGCATTCTGGAGCATCTTGTCCAGGCGCGCCTTCTCGACGTTCAGGATCTTGCCGCGCAGCGGCAGGATGGCCTGGTAGCGCCGGTCGCGGCCCTGCTTGGCCGTGCCGCCCGCCGAGTCACCCTCGACGATGAACAGTTCCGAGCGGGCCGGGTCGCGCTCCGAGCAGTCGGCCAACTTGCCCGGCAGCGAGAAGGTCTCCAGCGCGCCCTTGCGCTGCACCAGCTCACGCGCCTTACGGGCAGCCTCACGCGCTCGGGCGGCGTTGATGCACTTCTCGATGACCCGACGGGCGTGCTGCGGCTGCTCGTCGAGCTGCTGGCTCAGTAGTTCGTTGACGACGCTCTGGACCACACCGGCCATGTCGGCGTTGCCCAGCTTGCCCTTGGTCTGCCCCTCGAACTGCGGCTCGGGCAGCTTGACGCTGATGATCGCCGTCAAGCCCTCACGGACGTCGTCGCCCGAGAGGTTGGGGTCATTCTCCTTGAGCAGGCCGTTGCGGCGCGCGTAGTCGTTCATCGTGCGCGTCAGGGCCGCCCGGAAGCCCGTCAGGTGCGTGCCACCGTCGATGGTGTTGACGTTGTTGGCGAACGAGTGCGTCGACTCGGCGTACGAGTCGTTGTACTGCATCGCCACCTCGACGACATAGTCGCCAACTTCACGGTACATGTAGAAGGGCGTCGGGTTGATGACGTTGCGCGTGCGGTTCAGATGGCGCACGTAGGACTGGATGCCACCCTCGAAGTAGAATGTGGCTTCCCTGTCGGTGCTCTCCTCGGTCAGCGTGATCCGCAGCCCGCGGGTGAGATAGGCCAGCTCGCGCAGGCGCGTCGCCAGCGTATCGAAGTCATACTCAGTGCTGTCGAAGATCGTCGCGTCCGGCTTCCAGTGCTGGGTCGTGCCCGTCTGGCTCTTCGGGACCTTCTTGACCTTCTCGACCGGGCCGGTCGGCACGCCATGCTCGTAGCGCTGTCGGAAGAGTGCGCCCTCCTGGCGCACTTCGGTCACGCACCATTCGGAGAGCGCGTTGACGACCGAGACACCGACGCCGTGGAGACCGCTGGACATGCGGTAGCCCTCACCGCCGAACTTGCCGCCCGCGTGGAGGGTCGTCATCACGACCTCGAGAGCCGACTTGCCCATCTTCTCGTGGATGCCAGTCGGGATCCCGCGACCGTTGTCGGTGACAGTCACCGAGCTGTCCGGGTGGATCGTCACGGTGATCGTGTCGGCGTAACCGGCGACGGCCTCGTCAACCGCGTTGTCGACGACCTCGTAGATCAGGTGGTGGAGGCCACGCTGGTCGGTCGAGCCAATGTACATCCCCGGGCGCCGGCGGACAGCCTCAAGCCCCTCAAGAACCTGAATGCTACTTGCGTCGTACTTTGGTGCTGTTGGCTTCTGGGCCACGAGACAAACTCCTTCATAATCTGGCGGTCTCCGGCCGCAACTGCGGGGCAGCATGCGTGGCCAGGACGGCCGCTCGATCGTCGTAATAAATCATTCCGGCGGCGATCATGCCGGTCGAAACAAACGCATTGCCGATGATCGCGATCATCGTGCCGGGGGGTTGGTCCATCAGTAGCCCCCCGATGACCGGGACACCGCCGGTCACGATCATGTAACTGGCGATAAACCCTAACGATTGCGCTCCAAACGCCCGCACGACGCGATAACTCGCGCGAAACGCCTCGGTCGCCGTCGCGCCGTGGAGCACGATGGCGTAGGCCGAGAAGAAGAAAAACACGAAGCCCAACCCGGCCGGGAAAACCAGCAGCGAGGCCAGGAACGCGCTGATACCGCCTCCGGTGATCACGAAGCCCGCCTGGGCGACCAGCACCGGCCAGCTCACCAGCAGCATCAGGCCGGCCGTCGCGGCTAGCCAGAGGAACAGCCGCCAGCCGACCCGCAGCGCGTCGCCTGGCTCGAAGCGAAGCTCGCGCTCCAGCGCGACGTCACGGACGGCATTGAAGTAGACCGCCCCGCCGATGAAGCCAGCCGCCGCGAATACGAGGCCGATGAACAGCCCCAGCCACCACGTCCCGGCGTCGATCCCGGGGTTCCAGCCGCTCAAGCGCGCCGTCTCGTCAGACACCAGCAGCGGGATCAGCGTCGGCACCCGCACCGTGACGAGCTGCAGGCTCAACAGCTCGGCGAGATTGAAGCCCGCCTGGCGCTCCAGCGTGTCCGCGAGCCCGGCGCCGACCTCGTCGATCGGCCTGACCGCGCGCGCCAGCTCGGCGAGAAGCGGTCCGGCAGTGATTCGCAGCCCCAGCCAGAGGTAGAGGTCGAGGAGCACCGGCCCGAGCACGACCCACGGCCGGGCGGCCAGCCGGGTGAAGGCCAGCCCGATCGTGTCGATCACGCCGGGAACACTGCGTCCCCTGGCGGGCCTGCGCTCTTCGCTTCGGTTCCACATCCGCTGCAAGCGCCGTCCCTACGCCCAGCCCAGCTCGGCGAGGCGGTCCTCGCCGATGCCGAAGTGGTGCGCAACCTCGTGGATGACGGTGATCCTGACCTGCTCGGCGATCTCGGCGTGCGAGCGGCAACTTTCCTCGATCGGGCGCTTGAAGATCGTGATCTTGTCCGGCGCCACCAGGAAATAGCTGCTATCGCGAGCGGTGAGCGGCACGCCCTCGTAGAGACCGTACAGCGTGCCACCATCATCGATTCCCGCTTCTTCCAGCTGCGCCCGGGTTGGGTGATCTTCGATGACCACATCGACGTTGTCGAGCAT
>DATGQR010000131.1:0-2022 GCA_035304105.1 Thermomicrobiales bacterium
AGCGGTAGTTGGTCGTGACGCTGAACTCCAGGAACTGCCGCGCCTCCCGCCCGTTGCTGTCGGTCGCCGCGACGGTCAGCGCGAACGTGCCGGTTTCATAAGGCGTGCCGGCGATCGTCCCGGTGGCCGGATCGAGTCCCAGGCCGGCCGGCAGCCCGCCCTCGACGATGGTCCAGGTGTAGGGCGGCGCGCCGCCATCCACGCTGAGCTGTTGGACATACGGCTCGCCGCTGGCCGCGTCCTGGAGGCTGCCAGTCAGGATCTCCGGCTGGTCCGGATCGCGCAGCGAGAAGCGGATCGCCGTCGTGCCCTCATAGGGCCGCAGCGAATCCTCCTCGTGCGAGAACTGCCGCCCGATCGTGCCGCTGAAGTGCTCCAGGCCGATCGTCGCCCGCTGGCCGTAGTCGATCGAGCTGAGGTTGAAGTCGGCATCGAGGTATTGGAAGACGATCTGGTTGCTCGTCTCCTCCAGGATGATCTGGAAGGTGATGCCGTCGAAGGGGCCAGTGTTGAAGCCCCCGGCGCCCTGCGAGGCGTGCGGGATGTCGATCCAGGAGACGACGAATTTGCGCTCCGGCGCCTCGCCGAGCGTGTCGTACCAGATCTGGCCGCCGTCCTCGAGATCCAGGTTGCTCCAGAAGGGCGCCGCGAAGCCGTTGGGCGCCAGGATGTCCGGGATCGACTGGTTCAGCGTGCCGGTGATGTTCGTGCCTCCGAAGCCGATCAGACCGTTTTCTCCGATCGAGATCTCTTCGAAGCTGCGGTTGTAGAAGCTGAACGCGAAGGGCAGCGGGACTTCCACCTGGAAGTCGCGCTCGTCCCCGAAGGGAATTTCGGTCCCGCCGGTCGCGTCGAGCCATTCGAAAACGTCGTTCTGGATGCGGTAGTTGAGGACCGCCTCGCCGCTCACCTGGTGGCTGTCGACCTGGTCGCCAAGCCTCGCTTCGGCCTGGATCGTGATCTGTCCGGCCGCGGTCGGGATGGCCGTGCCGGTATACTGGCCGCCGCCGTCGCCAGTCAGCTCGATCGTCTGGTCGCCCAGCGACGCGCCCACGGTGACGCCACCGGGCACGGCGCAGTTCGAGGCCAGCACGCGCACCTCAACCGGCTCGCCGGGCACGGCCGCGAAGCCGGGCACCGGGCGGTCGATCCAGACCTGGGGCTGGTTGGAGCAGGTGACGGCGTTGGCCGCGTCGAGCCGCGCGCCGGTGCTGACTAGTCCTTGTAGGCTCTCCTTCGGCTCGGCTGCGTTGAGCAGCAGGTTCTTGATCCCCAGCGGCGTGGCGTCCGGGAAGCGCGCCTTTATCAGCGCGGCGACGCCGGTCACATGCGGCGCGGCCATCGAGGTGCCGCTGGCGTAGCGGTAGCGCGCCGTGACGCCGTCCGGCACCCAGGGCGCGTAAATATCCTCGCCCGGCGCGCCGAGGTCGACCGTGCGCAGCCCGTAATTCGAGAACCCGGATAGCTCGTCGCGGTTGTTGGTCGCGCCGACCGAGACCAGCGAGGGCAGGTCGAGCGCCGAGGGGAAGTGACCGAACAGGTCGGTGTTCATGCCGTCGTTCCCGCCGGCCGCGACGAAGAGCACGCCCCGCTCCCCGGCGTAGACGATCGCCTCCTCCAGGGCCAGCGATGGCGCGATGCCGCCCCAGGATGCGTTGATAATGTCCGCTCCAGCGTCCGCGGCGTAGAGGATCGCGCCCAGCGACGAGCCAGAGGTCGCGCCGCCGCCGGCCCCGAAGGCCTTGAGCGCCATCAGCGTCGTCTGGGGGGCGATGCCGGAGATGCCCTCGCCGTTGCCGGCGCGCGCGCCGATGATGCCGGCGACGTGGGTGCCGTGGCCGTTGTCGTCTTGCGGGCTGTTGTCCTGGTTGATGAAGTCCCAGCCCTGCCAGTCGTCGATGTAACCGTTGCCGTCGTTGTCCAGGCCGTCGGTCGCGCAGCCGGGGCACATCTCGCCCGGATTGGTCCAGATCGTGCCCGCGCGCGCGAACTCGGGGTGGCTCAGGTCGATGCCGCTGTCGA
>DATGQR010000132.1:0-3513 GCA_035304105.1 Thermomicrobiales bacterium
CGATGCGCTGGCGGGCCGGGTCGGCCGGATGAATGCGCACGTGATTCGCCTCGACGCGCTGGGACGCCGGCTCACCGAGATGGCCAAGCTGGACAAGGGCGAGTTCGATTTCGACAGCGAGCCGGCCGTCGGCGGACCAGAAGGACTGATCGAAGGGGCGGTGGCGAGCGCCCCGGATCTTTCAGCCATGCTCGACAGCCTGGGTCGTCAGATCCGCGACCGCGAGCGCCAGTTGAGCGTTCTCGAAAGCCTGATCTCCACACGCAATCTCAGCAACCAGATCGTGCCTGGCGGCCGCCCGGTCACACAGGGCTGGATCTCCTCCTACTTCGGGCATCGCGCCGACCCGTTCACCGGGCGCAAGGCCTTTCACCGAGGCGTCGATTTCGCCGGCCCGGCCGGCGCCCAGGTCGTGGCGGTGGCCTCGGGCGTCGTCACCTACTCCAAGGACCGCTTCGGCTACGGCAAGACGGTCGAGATCAATCACGGCGGCGGCTACGTGACCCGTTACGCCCACAACCAGCGCGTGCTGGTGGCCGTCGGCGAGACCGTGCAGAAGGGTCAGCCCATCGCCCTGATCGGCTCGACCGGCCGCTCGACCGGGCCGCACCTGCATTTCGAGGTGCTCAAACAAGGGCGGGCGGTGGATCCGATGAGTTTCGTGAGGAGGTAGGGAGAAGAAGCGGCCAGTCAGAGGACCGCTATGGCGCTGTTCGAGGGGGAGAATTCTTTACCGACCGCTGACCGCCTGCTCCTTGCATTTCGTCCAGCGAACTCCAGTTTTCGCCATTGTCGAACCCTTCGAGGGGCGTCCGCGGGCGTCCCTCGCGCGGGTTTGCGCGGGGCTTCTGTACAATACCGCCCCTTTTCAGGGCCCCAGGCGGGGTCGTCGTCCCATGAAATGAGACCCTCGGTGGGGTCCTTTGAATCGGCCTGTTGAGCCCGGAGTTTCAGCGTGGCGAATTGGTTCACCCAGCTGTTCGGCAGCCGCAATCAGCGGCTGCTGAACGGCTATTCGAAGAAGGTCTCGCGCATCAATGCGCTCGAAGAGTCCTTCCTGGCGCTGAGCGATGAACAGCTGCGCAACAAGACCGCCGAGTTTCGCGAGCGGCTGGCCGCCGGCGTGCAGCTCGATGAGTTGCTGCCGGAAGCCTTCGCCGCAGTGCGCGAAGCGGCCCGGCGCACGCTCGGGCTGCGACATTTCGACGTGCAGCTCATCGGCGGCATGACGCTGCACGAGGGCAAGATCGCGGAGATGCGCACCGGCGAAGGCAAGACGCTGGTCGCGACGCTCCCCGCCTATCTGAACGCCCTGCCCGGCAAGGGCGTGCATGTCGTCACCGTGAACGAGTACCTCGCGCAGCGCGACGCGGACTGGATGTCGCCGGTCTATCGCTTCCTGGGCCTCACGGTCGGAGTTATCAAGAGCGGCCAGGCGCCCGCAGAGAAGCGCGCCGCCTACGCGTGCGACATCACCTACGGGACGAACAACGAATTCGGGTTCGATTACCTGCGCGACAATCTCGCGTTCCGCATCGAGGATCGCGCGCAGCGCGGTCTCGAGTTTGCGATCGTGGACGAGGTGGATTCGATCCTCATCGACGAAGCGCGCACGCCGCTCATCATTTCCGGTCCGGCGGAGGAGAGCACCGAGCTGTACGTGCGCATCAATCAGCTCGCGCCGAGGCTCAAGCGACAGGAGAGCGAAGAAGGCGAGGGCGACTATTGGGCCGATGAGAAGACGCGCCAGGTGCATCTATCCGATGCGGGCCACGAGCGCGCGGAAGAGCTGATCGTCGAGTCCGGGCTGCTGCAACCTGGCGAGAGTCTGTACGACGCAGCCAACATCCGGCTCATGCACCACTTGAACGCCGCGCTGCGCGCGCACGCGCTGTATCACCGCGATGTCGAGTACATCGTGCGTAACGGCGAGGTGATCATCGTCGATGAGTTCACCGGGCGCACGATGCCGGGCCGGCGTTGGTCGGACGGGCTGCATCAGGCGATCGAGGCCAAGGAAGGCGTGCGCGTACGCGAGGAGAACCAGACGGTCGCCTCGATCACCTTCCAGAACTACTTCCGCATGTACTCGAAGCTCTCCGGCATGACCGGCACGGCCGACACCGAGGCGTTCGAGTTCCAGTCCATCTACGGCCTCGAGGTGGTGGTCATTCCGACGCACCGGCCGATGATCCGCAAGGATCATCCCGACTATGTCTATCTGACCGCCAAGGACAAGTTCGACGCCATCATCGAGGACATCCGCGAGTGCGTGGCGCGCGGCCAGCCGACGCTGGTCGGCACCACCTCGATCGAGACTTCGGAATATCTCTCCGGTCTGCTGCAGAAGGAGAAGATTCCGCACGAAGTGCTGAACGCCAAGCAGCACGAACGCGAAGCGGCGATCGTCGCGCAGGCTGGGCGGCCGGGCGCCGTCACCATCGCCACCAACATGGCTGGACGCGGCACGGACATCGTGCTGGGCGGCAATCTGGAGGCCGAGCTGGCGCAGATCGACCCGGCGGACGAGGCGGCGCGCGAGCGGGCCCGCGAGGAGTGGCGCAAGCGTCACGCACAGGTGATCGAGGCCGGCGGTCTGCACATCATCGGCACCGAACGGCACGAGTCGCGGCGCATCGACAACCAGCTGCGCGGCCGTTCCGGCCGCCAGGGCGACCCGGGTTCGAGCCGCTTCTTCCTCTCGATCGAAGACAACTTGATGCGCATCTTCGGCGATCCGCAGCGCACCAAGCGCTGGCTGCAAACAGCCGGCATGAAGGAAGGCGAAGTGATCGAGAGTCGCATGCTCTCGCGTCAGATCGAGCGCGCGCAGCGCAAGGTCGAGGCGCACAACTTCGACGCCCGCAAGAACCTGCTCGAATATGACGACGTCGCCAACGATCAGCGCAAAGTGATCTATCAGCAGCGCTCGGAGCTGATGGCGGCGGAGGACGTCGGCGATGCAATCACCGGCATCCGCCGCGAGGTCGTCAACAACATCATCGATCGCTTCGTGCCGCCCAAGAGCCCCGAGGCGATGTGGGACGTGCAAGGTCTCGCCGAGGCGATCGAACGCGATTTCGCGGTTGCGATCGACCCTAAAGCGTGGCTGCAGGCCGACAGCGATCTTGCCGAGGACGGCCTGCGCGAGCGCATCGTCGCCGAGATCGACCGGGCGTACCAGGCCAAGGTCGAGCTGTACGGCGCGCCGGTGGTGCGCCATCTCGAGAAGGCGATCATGCTGCAGCAGCTCGACTCTCACTGGCGCGAGCATCTGGCTGCGATGGATTATCTGCGTCAGGGCATCCACCTGCGCAGCTACGCGCAGAAGAATCCGAAGCAGGAGTACAAGCGCGAAGCGTTCGAGCTCTTCACCACGCTGCTCGATCGCATCAAGCACGACACCGTGTCGATGCTGTCGCGCATGCAGTTGCGCACGCAGGCCGAGATCGATGCCGAAGAGGAGGGGCGCCAGCGCCGGCTCGCGCGCGCCATGCAGTTCCAGCATGCGGT
>DATGQR010000133.1:0-3334 GCA_035304105.1 Thermomicrobiales bacterium
GACCGGCTTCTGCGGCAAGAGGGCGGGATCGAGGAACTCCGCGGCATTCGGCACGTCCCGGAGCCCGCCGGCCGCGTGGACCAGCGCGATCAGGCCGTGGGTCTTACCACCGCCGTACTGCGTGTCGAGGCGGAAGATCGCTGCGGCTTCGCCTCCCGCGCCGCTGAGCCGGCGGCAGACGTTGGCGAGCAGGTCCTTGAGCCCGCGGGTCGGGTAGGTCCGGCCGAAGAAGAGAGCCGGTTTCAGGTACTCGTCCGGCGCGGTGCCGCGGAGGATCTGGGCGAGGTCGGCGGCGAAGTCGGCGTCCGCGGAGGTGCCGCGGAGGACGTCGTCGCGGGGGGTGCAGGATTCGAAGATCGTGGGAAGCGCCATCGGGCGGTCTCCGTTGTCGCTTGCGGTCAGGCGGTTCGGGTGGCGCGGGCGGCCGCGGGCGCGACCGATGCCCGCTGGCGGGGCAGTTCGCCCCGCTCGCCAGCATCTCGTGGCCGGGGCGGCTCGGCCCGGGGCCGGCACGCGGCTAGCACTGCTTTGTCAGGTCCGGGCCTGCCGAGCCGGGCGCACTCTCCGCCCGCGCCGCACCGGGCGCGGCGCTGCGCCGAACGCCGCGCTGCACCCGCGAACTCCGCACCCGTGCACCCGGCGCCCGGTCGCGTGCGGACTTGACCGTGCTGGCGGCGGTCGATCCCGCAACCGGATTCTTGCGTGCGGACTTCGCTGTCCCCAGGACGGTCAATCCCGACCGCGTCGAGCCACGCGGCGATGCGTGTGTAGCCGGCGGTTGTAAATCTTCGGCCGCCGTTGACAGGGGTGCGGACTTCGCCCTGCCCCGCGCGGCCAACTTCCACGGCTGCAGAGCCGTGCGGCGTTGCGTGGGGACTTCGCCGCGTCCAGCGCGGCCAACTTCCACGGCGCCAAGCCGTGCACCCGCGAGTGGGGGACTTCGCCGCGATCCTGCCCGGAGGGCGCGATGCGCTGCACGCCTACACTGGCGCCTGCCGCTCCCCCTCGCCAGGGCGCGAGGCCCGGACCCGACGTGACAAAGCAGTGCTAGGCGGTACAAGGTAAGTGACGGGTCTGACGGTCAGGTTCGGCGAAGAATCCGCCGAGCTTGCGGGATACTATCGCTGTTGCGGGCGTGGAGCAACGGGCGAGGTGCTCCAGTGGCGGGGATCGGGTGGTGGACGGAACCGGCGGCCCCGGCGTGATGGGGGCCGCAATCCACCGCGATTAAGTATGCGCAACTTGCTCGATGGCGGCCGCGGCGCTACGCGCTCGCCACCATCCAGCTAGGCGAGCCCGCTTTCCACGGCGGCCTCAATGGTGTCGGGCTCTGCCCCAGCCTCACCTCGTCGCGAGGCAGGTGAAGCCGGTCACGCACGACCGCCCTTGCCGAGCGTCCCAGGCCGGACACGAGCTGCGCAGGGATGAGTCGCTCGAGGTCCGGTGTGAGTAACACGTTTCGTGGGTCATCGCGAAGGGCAAGGGGCGATCTTGACCATTCAAGCCATGGACCCGGCACCGGGATTCACGCACTCGCTGTGGCAAGTGGGCGGCGCCCCAGATGGCGAGGAAGATGGCCAGTGACGATGACTCACCAGGTGATTTGCCTTGTTTCAAGCCGGTAGATTGCCGCCGTGAGCGTCGAGTTCTCGGAGTGCGCCTCTAGCCTCAACTGCTGGCGCTGGCACGACGGGCACGTATCAACCCACAGCGATGCCGCCCTGAGCTGCTGCCGACCAAGAACGTTCCGCATCGCGCCCTGGGCATCGGGAAGCACGAGACCGCGCATCGCCAGATACTCGTCGATTTCGCCAAGGTGCGGGGCATGAAGGAGTTGCTTGGTCCGGTAGTAGCGGGAACACTGAGTGCAGTAAGGCTTGTCGGCAAGGTATCCATAGGTCGCCAGGCCACCCAGCATAAAGCCGACGAACTGGATACCTTCGAGGACGTAGCCCCAAGAGCCGACCGGCTCGGTAGGACTCGACAGATTATGCCGAAAGATCAACCGCTTCTGGGTCAGGCTCTGTAGGTAATAATCCCAGAACGGAAGGTAGCTTGCGACTGATGTTCCGTCGTCGAACCGAGCCGATCGGTACGCCAGGTACTGGATGAGGAGGAATGTCGATGCCCCGATGAGGACCATGTTGACCAAGAGCTGCAACGACGGCTTGGTCTCGGTTCTCACGGCACCGATGTAGTAGCCGGAGGCTGCGACCGCACCGGCGGCGACTGCTCCTACAGGGACTACGATCCAAACGCTCAGCGAGGAGAGATCCACACCGAACAACGCGATCCCGAGCCACACAACTGCTACGGTCCCGAGGCTTGTCGCCAGGCCCGCGGCCGTGATGTAGGCTTCTCGCCCAAGGCCTCTGGCTTCGGCGGTGAATACGTCTCGAGGACGACTCATCATCACCTCCACGCTTGCTCCCGGGCCTGTAGGGCGCGCCTTATCTAGGAGCGGACCAGGCGTCCGGCGGTATAGGACCCCAGGAAGTGGTGAATCAGCGCCTGCATCGTTCGGATGACGTCACTGGAGGACCCCCTCGGACCGCATCCACCACCGTAGCATGTTGACCTCGAGGCGGCCGATGCGGCGGATGGACTCATAGTGCTGTAGCGCTACGTCGGCCTTACCCATATCCAAAGCCTTGCTTGCAAGGTCGGCTCGAAGGGATACGTCAGCCGGCCGGAGCGCAACCGCGCGCTCCAGCCACGCGTACTGTGCCGCTAACGCCTTGGGCCAATCTACACGGCGGCCGATCCTCTCTTCCTGCTCCAGCATCGACGCATGCGCCGATGCCAGTTCGCTGAGCAGTTCGGGCGCGGTTGGGTTTGCGGCCAGACCGCGACGAAGGACGTCTACGGCCGCTCGGCCGTGGATCACGGCTCCGAGCCAATCTCCATCCCATTCAGCCCACATTGCCAACTGGCGCATGCCGGCGGCAAGGTGCTGCCATCCGTAGGGCTCGTAGGGGTGCTCTTCCAGAGCCCTTTCGAGCGGGTCGAGCAGTTCTCGGCGGTAGCGGCTCGTGTCCGCCCTGAACACGTGAAAAGTATCCGGCAGATCAGGCAAGAGCCAGACGAGCGAGGCGCGAGCGCGCACGTGGTGCGAGTCGATCTCGATCACCTCGTGTAGCTCAGACCTGAGCGCTTGGCTAGCGCTATCCGCGTCCGCATCCTCGAAGAACAGGCCATCGATGTATGACCGAACGGCGTTGACGTAAAGACTGTCGGCCCTATCTCGCCACGTTGGAGCGTACCCATCCCAAGTCCACAAGAAGTGAAGCCCCGAGTGCGGATGTGGACGAACCGGATCGCCGCGCCTGGGGCC
>DATGQR010000134.1:0-3325 GCA_035304105.1 Thermomicrobiales bacterium
CGCGGCGACGGGACGCCGGGCGAGCGCCGGGGGCGTCTTCGCGTCTACGTGGACCGCGATCAGCTTGCCGGGCCCGACCAGCGGCGCGATGCCTCCGGGGGGCTTGCCGCCGGGGGCTCCACGATGGTATTTGACACCCGATCCGGTACACTCAGGCACAAGAAAACGGGCGCCTGATCGGCGCGTGGCAACCGCGCGTTCGCGAGTGAACCGGGCTTTTCTTCGTTCATCCAGACTTTCACAATCCAAAGAGGACAATCGTGGCAAAGAAGACTGCATCCACAGAGACCACCGCCAGGGTGCGCTGGGACGACAGCGACATGTCCACCTCCTACGCCAATGTCTGCAACGTCAGCAGCACGCGCGAGGAGGTGACCCTGTTGTTCGGCACCAACCAGTCCTGGCATACCGGCCAGGAGGAGGTCGTGATCAAGCTGTCCGATCGGCTGATCCTGAGCCCCTTTGCCGCCAAGCGCCTGAGCCTTCTGCTGCAGAACATCGTCGAGCAGTACGAGCAGCGATTCGGCGCATTGAACACCGATGTATCCGACACCGGACCGGCTTCCTGAGCGGAGATTGACGCCAACGACCGCGCGCGGCCGACGGTCGCTGCCGCCCGCGGCGGCCGCTGTCGGCTGAGGTGATGGAAGAGCGCTTGCAGGCGGCCCGAACGGCGGCGCCGCTCGCCAACGAAGGCCGCCTGTGGGTGGACAGGGAATCGTGGCAGCGGATCGCCACGGCGGTCGACGCCGATCAATTCTACAACGCCTGGCTCGAGCTGCAGTGCCTGGATATCGGGGGGGTCCGCGCGGGGCTGGTGCTTGCCGAGACCCAGGCCGCCGACACCTTCGCCCCTGCCGCGAGCTGGCCCCGCGGTGCGACGCTCTCCGATGCGCTGCTCGACGTGGCGCGCTCGTCGCTGGACGAGGGCGAGGCGCTGGTGG
The DNA here is from genome assembly GCA_035304105.1 of Thermomicrobiales bacterium. Classification (GTDB taxonomy): domain Bacteria; phylum Chloroflexota; class Chloroflexia; order Thermomicrobiales; family CFX8; genus JAUIIK01. The sequence goes on from DATGQR010000134.1 coordinate 945, forward strand.
TGGACCTCGAGCTCGAGTACGGTTCACGCCGTCGCGTCGCGTCCGATGCCGTGGTGCTGTCGTTCCCGCTGAAGATCCACGACCGGGTGGCCTGCGTGGCCGCGGTCGAAGTCGGCGACAAGCACCGGCGCGACCTCGAGTCGTTGATGCGCCGGCTGCAGTGGGGCGTTTCCTGGCTGGAAGCGTTTCACCTGCGCAGCCAGGGCGCCCAGGACGAGTCGACCATCGACCGTCTCGTCATCGCGCTGCTGATGACCGCCACGGCCGCGCGCGGGCACTCCTGCAAGCAGGCGGTGACGGCCTTCGTTACCGAGCTGGCGTCGCGCCTGGATTGCGAGCGGGTGAGCTGCGGCTTCGTCAAGGGGCGCAGCGTCAAGGTCATGTCGCTGTCCCATACCGGCCACTTCGGCCGGCAGATGAACCTGGTCAACGCCATCGGCCGCGCCATGGAAGAGGCCGTTGCCCAGCAGGCGACCATCAACTATCCCGAGCCGCCCGGCAGCGGCGTGGTCACCCACAATCACCAGAAGCTCGCCGGGCTCGAGAACGGCGGCGCGATTCTCACGGTGCCGCTACCCGCGGGCGGCGGGGTCGCCGGCGCCCTGTGCCTGGAGCGCTCGGCCGCCGAGCCGTTCGACGTCGACACGGTAAAGCTGTGTGAGTCGCTGGTCTCCATCGTCGGTCCGCTGTTCAACGACAAGCGCCTGAACGATCGCTGGATCGGCACCAAGCTGCGGGACTCCGCGGCCACCCAGCTCGGCCGGTTGTTCGGTCCGCGATATCTCGGTCGCAAGTTCGCGGCAATCCTGCTGATCGCGGCCGCGTTCACGCTCTACTACGCCGAGGGCGAGTTCAGGATCTCCGCCGATACCGTGCTCGAAGGCGCCGAGCAGCGCGCGCTGGTTGCACCGTTCGACGGTTACGTTGCCCGGTCCCTGCGTCGCGTCGGCGACCGGGTGTCGGCCGGGGAGCTGCTCGCCACCCTCGACGATACCGACTTGAGGCTCGACCTGGTCGAACTCACCAGCGGCCGCGCGCAGGCTCGGAGCCAGTACGACGCGGCCATCGCGGACAAGGACCGCGCCCAGGCCAAGGTGTTCGAGGCCAGGGTGAACCAGGCCGATGCACGCATCGGCCTGGTCAACGAGCGGCTGGCTCGCACCCAGTTGGTCGCGCCCCTGGACGGCGTCATCGTCACGGGCGATCTCAGCCAGTCGCTCGGCGCCGCTGTGACGCGCGGGGAAGTGCTGTTCGAGATCGCCGCCCTGTACCGCTACCGGGCCATCCTCAGGGTCGACGAGCGCGACATATCGTTCGTGGAGCCCGGTCAGCCCGTGCGGCTGCTGCTTTCGGCATTCCCCGACCGTGCGATCGACATCACGGTCGAATCCATCAAGCCCGTGACGCGCGCGGCCGAAGGCCGGAATCATTTTCGCGTGGAGGCGCTTCTCGACGACGATGCGGGCATGCTCAGGCCCGGCATGGAGGGGGTCGCGAAGATCACCGTCGGCGAGCGCCGCTACGCGTGGATCTGGACCCGCGAACTGGTCAACTGGCTGCGGCTGTCCACCTGGCGCTGGTCGCGCTAGTACCCGGCCGGGCGCTGGCGATGCAGGGCAGAAACGTTTTCAGTCCCTATTGGTACCGCGTCGCCGACCTGGCGCCACGGTTGCGCAGGCATGTGCAGCTGCATCGCCACGTTTACCGCGGCCAGACGTGGTACGTGATGCAGGATCACACCAGCGGGCGCTTCCATCGCTTCTCGCCGGCCGCCTATCACCTGATCGGCCTGATGGACGGCCGTCACACCATGGACGAGATCTGGCGCCACGCCTCGCGTCGCCTCGGCGGGGATTCGCTGACCCAGGCGCAGGCCATTTCGCTGCTCTCGCAACTTTACAAGGCCGATGCGCTGATCGCCGACGTGCCGCCCGATACCCGCGAGCTGTTCCAGCGCCAGGACCTGGGGGAGCGCCGACGCCGGCTCCAGCGCTTCAAGAGCCCGCTGGCCATCCGCATTCCGCTGTTCGACCCTGACCGCTTCATCGTGGCCACGCTGCCGCTGGCCCGAGTCCTGTTCTCCGTGTGGGGGATGCTGTTCTGGTTCATGTTCGTCGGCGGCTCGGCGGTACTGGCATTCGTCCACTGGCCGGAGCTGACGCGCAACCTGGTGGACCGCGTGCTGGCGGGCGAGAACCTGCTGGTGCTGCTTGTCACCTTTCCCGTGGTGAAACTGCTGCACGAGTTCGGACACGCCTACGCCGCGCGCATACACGGCGGAGAGGTGCACGAGGTTGGCGTCATGTTCCTGATCCTCATGCCCATTCCGTACGTCGACGCGACCTCGTCGTCGGCGTTCGCCAGCCGCTACAAGCGCGCCC
>DATGQR010000135.1:0-4240 GCA_035304105.1 Thermomicrobiales bacterium
GCAGGCATCGATCACTGCCGGGAACGCGCCGACGTCCTCGTGGATCTTCAGGCCGGCCGCGCCGGACTCGAAGTGCGCGGCGAGCTGGTCGCGGTCGCTGGAGCCGCGTGCCAGGACGCCCAGATTGAGCGGGATCGACTCGAACGCTTCGAAGACGTGCAGCATGTTGTTGAGCGGGTTGACGCCTAGATCCCAGACGCCCCCGCTGCCCTGGCCGATCAGCGTCGTCACACCGCCGTAGAGCGCTGCGGCTGCCAGGCTCGTCGAGGAGAGATGGACGTGCGAGTCGATCGCGCCGGCCGTGGCGATCAGTCCCTCGGCCGGGATCATGCCCGTGCCGGGGCCGACCACGAGGTCGATGTTGTCGGTCACATCCGGGTTGCCGGCGCGCCCGATGCCGACGATGCGGCCATCCTTGATCCCGATGTTGCTCTTGAAGATCCCCAGGACCGGGTCGATGACCGTGGCGTTGAGGACGACCATGTCGAGCTGGCTGGGTGTCGTTCGGCCAATCAGCATGCCGTCGCGCATCGGCCGCCCGAAGCCGGTCACCGGCTCGAAGCCGTGCAGCGTGTCGTCGCGCTCGATGCGGGCGAAGAGGTTAGTGTCGCCCAGCCGCACCCGGTCGCCGGTCGTCGGGCCGTACAGCCGGTTGTAGTCACGCCGCTCCATCAGTTCTCCTCCTCGTCCTCCTCACCCTCCGGCTGGTGCAGGAAGCCGCGCGCGACCAGCCCGCGGACCACCTCATGCGGGTCGAGGGTGTCGAGCGGGCCGTCGATCGCTCCGTTGAAGCCGTAGACGCGCCGCGCCCCGCCGATCGGCACGATCTCGATGGTCCTCGTCTCGCCCGGCTCGAAGCGCGCTGCGCCCTTGGCGTGGGTATGGAGCCGCATCCCGAACGCCTTGACGCGGTCGAAGCGCAGCCGTGGGTTGGCTTCCATGACGTGGAAATGGGCCGTGATATGGACGGGCACGTCGCCGGTGTTGGTGACCGTGAGTCGCACTGGCGCTGACGGCGCGTGCGGCTCGACCGGCTCCGGGGCCGGGATGATCTGGCCGGGAATCATCGCGGCTCACCGATCGGGTTGCGCACGGTCACCAGCCGCGCGCCGTCCGGGAAGACGGCATCGACGCTGATCACGGGGATCATTTCGGGCACGCCCTCCATGACGTCGTCGCGGGTCAGCAGCGAGCTGGCGTGAGCGATGACCTCTTCGACGCGGCGGCCGGCACGGGCTTCCTCGAAGATTTCGTCGGTCAGCAGGGCGAGCGCTTCCGGGTGGTTGAGCTTGAGACCACGGGCGCGCCGGCGGCGGGCTAGCTCAGCCGCCGCGAACACCAGCAGCCGGTCGGTCTCCTTCGGCGTTAGTGCCATCGTCCTCCCCTTCGGCTTCGACGGCGGATTCCAGCAGTTCGTGTTGCACCGGCGTCTCCCCGTAGGGCGCGACGGTGCGCCAGATGCGCTCGACGAGCATGCGCACCCGGTAGGCTACCCAGAGCCCTTCATCGGTGATCGTTGTCCGGCGCGGGAAGTAGCGCGCGGCCGAGCCGATGCTGCTGGCCAGCGCCGGGCGCCGCGCGAGCAGCGCCCCCATGACTGTGCCGATGACGATCACGGCGGCGAGCGAGATCAGGGCAGCGATGATGAAGAGCGCGGTGCGCTCGGCGCGCCCCGCGCTGGACTCGGCGTCGAGGTCGGTGATGCCCTGCTTGTCGATTCGCCAGACCAGGAGATCTTCGCTCGCCTCGTCGGCGGTCGTGGTGTTGAGCACGCCCGGAATCGAGGCCGTGTAAGTCAGTTCGACGTCGTCGACGAAGTCAGGGTCGAGCGAGCGCGTGGCTTCCACGGCGGTGAGCGCTTCGACGAGCTGCTCGCCGTCGACAGTCATGTCAAGCACGAACTCGGTACCGCCGATCGGCGTGCCACGCTGCTCGTAGTAGCCCTGGAAGGGCGCGCTGATCCCCGGACTGGGGTTCAGGCCGGTGGCGTTGAGCAGGCTGTTGAGCGCCGCCCCGGCATCGCTGCCGTCAGGCCTCGCGACCGATACCTGGAAGGTCACGTCTTCGGCAGTGCCGATGCGCACCGGCTCCAGCCCCACTTCGGAGGCATCCACCAGGATCTGATCCCACAGCTCCAGGAATTCGCTGGCTGCTTCCTCGTCGAAGTTCTCGCGGGGGATGATGACGGCGACTTTGTGAAGCGCCGTTCCGTCGCGGGCGAACTCAGAGCTGAACTGAATCGTGACGCAGCCGCTGAAGAGCAGCGAGAACCCGGCGAAGATTGCCAACAGGAGTAAATGGCGAGTACATTGTCGCAATTGCCAGGCTCGCACTGCCCATATCCCCCCGATGGGACAACGCCGAGTCGCCGCCCAACGCGGCGGCGAGCGTACCGTACTATATTCGTTCCGGACCGTTTCCGGCGCGCCCTCGTGAAGTGGATGGCTGCCACATGTATTCGCTGCCCACCGACCTACCCCCAGAGCTCGCGCTGATTCAGGCTCAGGTCGGAGCTGACGACGCGGCCCGGCTGGAGCAGGCTTATCGCTTCGCCGAAGCCGCCCACGAGGGCCAGACGCGCGACGAGGGCACACCTTTCATCGAGCACCCGGTGCGCGTCGCGGCGATCCTCTGGAACGAGCTGGGCCGGCGCGGCGACATCGACCTGATCATCGCCGCGCTCTGCCACGACACGGTTGAAGACAGCGAGCACGTCGACGCCGAGCTGCTGGAGTCCTACTTCGGCCCGGCGATCGCCGGCTTGGTGCTGGACGTGACCAAGCAGCCGGCAGCGCCCGATCTGAAGGCCGCGCGCGACCGCGCCTACCTCGACAAGCTGCCGGGTCTCCCGCTGCGTTCGCGCCTGCTCAAGCTGGCTGACCGCATCGACAACCTGCGGGCGGTGGTGCATTCGACCGAGCCAGGCAAGGCATGGCGCTACCTGACGGTCTCGCGCGCCGAGTTCATCCCGCTGGCGCTCCAGACCGACCAGGTTGCTGCCCGCCTGATCGTCGAGGCCTGCGATGCTCTGGAGCGGCACCTGGAGGTTCAAGGAGAACTACCCGGCTCGTAGTTCGAGCCTCGTTACACACGCGGGGCGCGGCCCTCAGTTCTTCAATGGAGCGTTCCTGTGCCTTGCCGGCCCCGGCCCTCGTCGCTCAGGAGCGAATGCCTGGAGCCGGCTGGCTGAGAGGCGCTGTGGGGAGCCGGGCGGTGACGGCGTCCGCTTGATCCGCCCGGATGAGCGGGAAGCGCACGGTGAAGGTCGCTCCCTGGCCCGGCGTCGAGGTGGCGCGGATCGTGCCGCCGTGAGCTTCCGCGATCCAGCGGGCAATCGCCAGCCCCAGGCCGGTGCCGCCTGAGCTGCGCGCCCGGGCCTGGTCGGTTCGGTAGAAGCGGTCGAAAATGCGCTCGGCGTGCTCTGGCGCGAAGCCCGGGCCGGTGTCGGCCACTTCCAGGACGGCCTCGGTGCCCTCGGCCGCCACCCGGAAAGTCACTCTGGTGCCGGGCGGCGTATGGGTGTGGGCGTTGTCGAGCAGGATCAGCATTAGCTGGCGGATCTGGTCGGCATCGCCTTTGATCAGCACCTCGTCGTCCGGCACGATGACCCGGAGATCGTGCTCGCGAGCTAGCGGCCGGTGGATGCGCTCGGCGTCGAGGGCGGCCCCGGCGAGATCGATCTCCTCGTCCATCTCCGGTGACCAGCCGACGTCGGCGCGCGCCAGCATCAGCAGGTCGTGGACCAGCCGGCTCATGCGGTCGGTCTCGCTGCCCATGTCGTGCAGGCTCTCGCTCAGCAGCTCGAGATCGATGCGATCCTCGCGCACCATCGCCTGGAGGATGTCAGTGTTGCCGCGCAGCGCAGTCAGCGGCGTGCGCAGCTCGTGGGAGGCGTCGGCGACGAACTGGCGGTGCGCGTCGAAGGCCACCTCGAGCCGGTCGAGCATCGCGTTGAACGTCTCGGCCAGCCGCTCGACCTCGTCGCCGGTGTTCGGCGACGCGATACGTTGGGACAGGTCACTGGTGCCGCCGATCGCGCGAGCCGTCGCGGCCATGCGGCGCAGCGGGCGTAGCGCGGCGTCGGCGACCAGCCAGGCGGCTCCGGCCGCCAGCACCGTGCCGAGGATCGTCCCGACGATCAGGATTGTCGTCAGCTGCTTGAGCGTCTGTTGCATCGGCTCCTGCGACTCGGCGACCTGGATGTAAGCCAGCAGGTTGTTCTGGTAGTAGGCCGGCGCGG
>DATGQR010000136.1:0-3570 GCA_035304105.1 Thermomicrobiales bacterium
GGCCACGATCCGACGCGACACGACGGGTAGCGGGAAGCGCGGCATCTGCATTATATGGAGCGTTGCTCGATTGCCATACCATAACTGATAGCCGATTACTCCCAAAATGAGCACCGCGCGAGGCCGCCTGGCGGGTGCGAGAAGGACCTGTTGCCCGGCCCCCTGGAGCCACCGCGCCGGTGGTCCCAACGCACCGCGGGCGGGCCGGGAGGAATGGCCCGCGGGGATAGTACGGGCGACCGTCATTGTTGGTACTGCGATGATTAGCGGCGCGCTTACGGTTGATATGTGAAAGAATCGCGTCTTCGCACTTGCAGTACCAACGTATTGACATGTGTGGGACGTTGAACTACACTGCGCAAGAGGTCAATTGGGGTTGTTGACTGGTCATATGCAGGGTCCAGTCAAGAGGAAACGGAAGGGCATTCCGTGAAGAAGCTCAAGGGGCGCGCGCTGTACGCCGCGCTGTGGCTCAGCGGCATTCTGGCGCTCGTGCTGGCTTCGGGTGCTCCGAACCGCATGTAGTACCACGCGTTCTTCGCGAACGACAACGGCCCGCCAGCGCGGCGGGCTGTTTGCATTGTGCGTATTCCGCGCCTCGCGGATTCCCCCGAGTGTCCCGATCCAACAGGACCATCTGCTCTCAATATTCCGGCTCACGGTGACGACAATGTAGATAGAATAGAGCCGGTCTCTCCTGGGGGGAACTGACTCTCTGCGATGCTGTATGGGCCTTGCTGTGGCGAGGTTCGTCAGGCAAACAGTACAGCGACGCCGGGAAGCGGGACGACACGATCTTGAATCAGGATCGCTTGCACACATTGAAGTGCCGGGCTTATATCGGGCTCGTGGCCGTAGCCGCGCTGGCATTGCTGACCATCTCCCTCGTGACGACCCCGATCGAGCTCACGACCGAGCTCATCATCATCGCCGTCGTACTCGGCATCCTCAGCCTGATCTTCGAGGTCGGCATCTCCTTCCCGCTCCTGATCACCGGCGCGACCAGCTTCTCGACGGTCACCTTCATGGCCATGATCTTCCTGCTGCCGTTCCCGCTGCCGGCGCTGCTGGGGGCGATCATCGTGGCGGTCAACGACCTCTGGGAGCGCAAGCCGATCAAGGGCCTGATCTTCAACCCGGCCAACTACGCCCTGACTTTCGGAGTCTCTTCATACATCTGGTACCGCTACAGCGACGGCCGCGCGCTCCACGAGCTGCCGCTGTCGTTCGGCTCGCTGTTCGCCGTCGTCGGCATCATCGCGGCCTTCTACCTGATCAACGTGTTCCTGCTGAATGGCTACTTCGCGATCGCCAACCGGCGCCCGCTGCTCTACATCTGGATGACCCAGGACGCCGAGTTCCTGCTGCCCTACGTCAGCCTCCAGGTCGTCGGGATGCTCTTCGCGGCGCTGTGGGGCACCTCGCCGGTCGCGATTCCCTTCCTCGTCGTCCCGGCGGTCACCACCTACCTGGCGTTCGAGACGATCAAGCGCCTCCAGGGGCAGACGCAGGACGCGATGATCGCCATGGCCGACGCGATCGACGCCCGCGATCCCTACACCGCCCAGCACTCGCAGCGCGTCACCGAGATCGCGGTGCGCATCGCCGAGGCACACGGGCTGCGCGCTCAGGAGATCGACCGCATTGAGCTGGCGGCGCGCGTCCACGACCTGGGCAAGATCGGCATCAGCGACGCGATCCTCAACAAGCCCGGCCGGCTCGAAGATCACGAGTGGGAGCTGATGAAGGCGCACCCGGTGATTGGCGAGCAACTGCTCAAGCCTTACCGTCAGTTCCGCCACGAGTCCCAGATCGTGCGCTCCCACCACGAGCGCTGGGACGGTCGCGGCTATCCCGACGGGCTACGCGGCCACGAGATGCCGATCGGGGCGCGTATCATCGCCGTGGCCGATGCCTACGACGCCATGACCTCCGACCGCCCGTACCGCAAGGCGCTCAGCCATGAGGTCGCGGTCGACGAGATCCGCAAGGGCGCGCTTTCGCAGTTCGACCCGCAGGTGGTGGCCAGCTTCCTGCACGTCGCCAACGAGATGGCGAAGGTGACGCCGATCTCGCGGGCGGTCGAGTCGTCGGCCGCAGTGGGCGACGAGGAGAGCAAGCTCTCGGCGGTCACCTGAGCGGGCGGCGCCCGGGACGGGCGGGCAAGCGCCGATGTTCCCCCGGTACAATTGAGCAGTACTCACCGGACCGGCTCAGACCGGTTTTTTGCATGTTGAAGTGGAGCGTCCCGCATGGTGCTATGGGTCGGGGTCCTGGTCGGGCTGGCGATCGGGTTGCTCAGAGGCGGCTCCCTGCTCGGTTTCAGCGCTGTGCGCTTTCGCCACCTCTGGCTGATGGCGATCGCGATCATCGCCCAGGTCATCATCTTCACCCGCCCGGTCGGCACCTGGCAGTGGGTGCTGGACTACGGCCCGTACATCTACATGGTGACGATCGTGATGACGGTCGTCTTCATGGCCTACAACCTGCACATCCCGGGCATCACGCTGATCCTGATCGGCGCGCTGCTCAATGGCGCGACGATCTTCGCCAACCTCGGCTACATGCCGGTCTCGAACGAGGCCATGCGCATCTCCGGGCTGGACAAGCGCTTCGAGCGCGAACTCGACCCTGAGACGGCGACGGTGGACGTCCAGCTGACCAACAACAAGCGCATGGATGAGACGACGCGCCTGGAGTTCCTGGGGGACATCATCCCGGTGCCCTACGGCATCAACGGCCCGACGGTGATCTCGATCGGCGATATCTTCATCGCCCTCGGCGGCGTGATCGCGACCGCCAAGGTCACCCACATGCGGCCCCGCGACGAGGAGTCATCCGGCGAGGCCGAGGAGCTGGGCGCCAGCAAGATCACGTCCAGCTAAATCGAGGTGCGGGCAGTCCGGTTTACCGGCACCGCCGCGCTGGCGAGTCCGGGCTAGCGCCGGCGGAACTGCAGGCTGAAGGCGATCGCGGCCAGGACGGTGGTGGCGAGCGCGATGGCGGCTGGGCCGGCGAGGGCCCAGTCGGGCGGGGTCTCGCCGCGCAGCATGACCTCCTGGAGCCCGGAGATCCCGTAGGTCACCGGCAGGATATAGGAGACGATCTGCACGCCGGGGTTGAGGTTGTCGAGCGGCAGGAAGAAGCCGCTGAAGAAGACCGACGCCAGTAGCAAGATCATCGCCAGCTGCACGGCCTGGGTCTCGCTGGTCACGACGGCCGAGATCAGAAACCCCAGCCCGAGCGAGGCGGCCAGCACCAGGCCGATGACCAGCACGAACTGCCAGACTTCGCCGAGCAGCGGCACATCCAGCCCGTAGAGGATGACCAGCGCCAGGATGCCGCTGAGGATCGCGCCGAGCACGAAGTAGGACAGGTACTTGCCGGTCAACACCTCGCGGGCGCTCACCGGGGCGATCCGGAAGAGTTCGATCGTGCCGTTCAGCCGCTCACGCACCAGCGCCAGCGCCGTCAGGGTGATGGCGATGTGCTGGATCAGCAGTGCCAGGACGGCCGGGGCGTAGAACTCCACGAAGTTGGGCGAGGTCGGCGCCAGGTTGTTCTCGACTG
>DATGQR010000137.1:0-11836 GCA_035304105.1 Thermomicrobiales bacterium
AGCGGTAGCGCGCGCGGAACTCGTCGGTCCGCTGGCTCATGATCGACTTGATCAGCTCGTTGGTGAAGCGCTCGGAGGAGACGTAGAGCACCTCACAGTTCTCGTTGTGCTCGATCGCCCGGTGGCCGATGGCGTGCAGCAAGTGGGTCTTGCCCAGGCCCACCCCGCCGTAGAAGAAGAGCGGGTTGAAGGCGCCCGCCGGGGCGTCGGCGACCGCCATCGCCGCGGCGTGCGCCAGCCGGTTCGAGCTGCCGACCACGAAGGTCTCGAACGTGTAGTTCGGGTTCAGCCCATGGCGCGACGGCGCGGTCAGCTCCATCTGCTGGGTCGCCAGGGCAGGCGCCGGGGATGGCTGCGCCCGCCGCTCGCGCGCCGCCGGCGGCACCGGTCGCGTGCGCGGCTTCGGCTCCCGCCGGTAGGGCTCGCTGACCGCCGTGCGGACGACGAAATCGACATCGACCGGGCGGTTGATCAGCGTGGCGATGGCATCGGCGATCTGGCGGTCGAACTTGGAGCGCAGCTGCTCGACGGCGAAGGTGTTGGGGGCGGCAATCACGGCCCGGTCGCGGTCGAGGTCGACCAACGACGTCGAGCGCAGCCAGGTTTCGAAATTTGCCCGTGAGACCTGCCCTTGAAGATCCTCCAGAGCAGCCTGCCAGACCTGATCGAAGCGTGCATCCGCCTGCTGCTCGATGGCCATCGCCTCGCCCTCTCGCGCTACTTCGATGCTGTGGATAACTCATCCACAAGGTGTACGTACACTCGCCAGTGAGTTTAGCACCCTCAACGATACGGCAACAAGCCAGCCTGACGCAACGCTTGCCTTTAAGTCAAGAGTTTGTAGTTCGTAGGTAGTAGTTTGTAGGGGGAGCAGGGAATCGGTGATCGGTTGCCGGTAAGACCGGTCGGGCCGGTCTTCCTACAACCTACGAACCACAACCTATACAACCTCTGCCCAAAAGCTATGAGCCGGGCCATTGGGGTGACCCGGCTCATATGGGAAGGGGAGGGGTGGAGTTCTAACACTCCACGGTGTGTCAGAGAGAGCTAATTCGACGGTGGGGACTCTCTCTTACTACTATATACGTCTAACACCCGCGGTTGGTTGCACGTTTGCAACCCAATTTCTCGAAATTCACTCCGCATCGACGCGTTTATATCGCTTGAGGCTACTCATCTGGCCGAGCCCCTTTGTGCCGCCGTTTCTACCCGTGCCCGGCTGCCTCATCACGCCTCACGGCAGTGTCCCGGTGCTATATGTCCACTAACCATCCCGGACTCGCTGGATCACCGAAAGGACAGCCCGCCATGTCTTCCCCCGCCCCGACCTCCACATCGTTGCTCGACGGCCCGCAGATGGGGTGGATCGACCGCGCCGCTGGGCTCTACCACAGCGCCGCCAGCGCCCTGTTCGGCACGGAGAAGGGCGCGCAGATCAAGTCCCTGCTCAACGGCACGCCGGTGCGCCACCGCCTGCACCCAGCTCTGGTCGACGTCCCGATCGGCGCCTGGACGACCGCGATGCACCTGGACGGCCTGGCGCTGCTCACCAATGGCAACCGCCGCCGGCAATTCGAGACCGGCGCCGACGCCGCCATCATTCTGGGTATCGCTGGCGCGCTCCCGGCCGCGCTCACCGGCACCGCCGACTGGGTCGACGTCTCCGGCAGGCCGCGGCGCTACGGCATGGCCCACGCCATGCTCAACACCGTCGCGCTCGCCAGCTACGGCGTCTCCCTGCTGGCCCGCCGGGGCGATCGGCGCAACTCCGCGCTCGCCCTGGCCAGCGCCGGGTTCGGCTTCCTGGCCCTCAGCGCCTCGGCGACGATCGGCGGCGATATGGCCTACAACCTGGGCGTCAACGTCGCCCGGCCTCCCGCCCCGCGGCCGCCGCGCAAGTTCACGGCGGTGATGCAGAGCAGTGAGCTCGGCCCGGGCCAGCACCGTCGCGTCGAGGTCGGCAAGACGCCAGTGCTGCTGGTGCGCGACGAGTCCGGCGAGCTCCACGCGCTGCAACACTGGTGCACCCACGCTGGAGGCCCGCTCTCCGAGGGCGAAGTCGAGAACGGTGTCGTCACCTGTCCCTGGCACGGCTCCAAGTTCTGCGTCGCGGACGGCCGCCCGATCCAGGGCCCCGCGACCGCCCCGCTGGCCGTCTACCAGGTGCGCGAGGAGAACGGCCAGATCCTCGTCGGCCGCGAAGCCTGAGGCCGCGCAGCGGAAGCGCCACCGTTTCATAGCGCAACAACACCCCAGTCCACTGGCGTTGCGGCATGAAACAGCTTGATCCATCTGGGCGCTGCTCAGCTCCATCATCTACGGCCCGCACCGCGATCGGTGTGTCCCCTGCCCGCCTCCACGGAGCGAACCACCGACGTTCGACCACCGCCAGCCGCCGGTGCTAGAGTGGCGCGGCCAACTCACGCTACCGCGGAATGGAGTTGATCAGATGAGTGACCTGGACGCCGTCTTCCGGTACGTCGACGAGCACGCCGAGGAGCTGGTCGAGGACCTGCAGCGGCTCGTCCAACAGCCGTCGGTGTCGTCGAGCGGCGAGGGCGTCGAAGAATGCGCCGCGCTGCTGGTCGAGATGATGCGCGACGCCGGCATCGACGCGCGCACGATTCCGACCGAGGGCCAGCCAATCGTCTACGGCGAGGTCAGCTGCGGCGACCCAAACGCTCCAACCCTGCTGCACTACTCGCACTACGACGTCCAGCCCGGCGACCCCGACGACCCGCTCTGGGACGCCCCGCCATTCGAGGCGCGGCGCTTCGGCGACCGCATCGTCGGCCGGGGCACGACCGACGCCAAGGGCAACCTGATGGCCTTCGTCGAGGCGGCCCGCGCCTACAACGCTGCCGGCGGCCCGCCGATCAACCTCAAGTTCATCTTCGACGGCGAGGAGGAGAGCGGCGGCCCGAGCATGCCGGGCTTCATCGAGCAGCATAAGGAGCTGCTCAAAGCCGACGCCATTCTCGGCTTCGACGGCGGCTTCGCGGCCGGCGACAAGCCCCGCGTCAGCCTCGGCAACAGCGGCCTGTTGACCTGCACGCTGCGCGCCAAAGGTGGCGAGAAGGACCTGCACTCCGCCCGCGCCCGTCTGGTGCCCAACCCGGCCTGGAAGCTGGTCTGGGCGCTGGCGTCGATGAAGGGCCCGGACAACCGGGTGCTGATCGAGGGCTTCTACGACGACGTCCGCCCGGTCTCGCCCCGCGAGCGCGAGCTGCTGGAGGAAGCCGGCTTCGACGACGAGGCGTGGAAGGCCGACCTCGGCGTCGACGAGTTCCTGGGCGGCGTCAGCGGCGTAGATGCGCTGGAGCAGCTGCTCTTCACGCCGACCTTCAACATCAACGGCTTCGCTTCCGGCTTCGTCGGCGAGGGCGCGAAGACGCTGCTGCCCTCGACGGCCACCGTCAACCTCGACTTCCGCCTGGTGATGGACCAGGATCCGCAAGACATCCTCGCCAAGCTCGAACGCCACCTGCAGACGCACGGCTTCGAAGATATCGAGGTCACCGGCCGCGGCTTCATCGAGCCGTCCCGGACCGACGCCGACGCGCCCTTCGCGCGCATCGTCGCCGACGCCGCCCGGGAGATCTATGGCCGCGAGCCGTCGCTGCTGCCAACCGGCGACGCTTCGGGCCGCCACACCCTCTGGGTGGCCACCCGGCTCGGCATCCAGGGCGCCGGCACGGGCATCGGCCCGCCCGACTGGCGCGGCCAAGCCGCCAACGAGTTCATGCTCGTGCCCTACTACCTCAAAGGCATCAAATACGCCGCTAGGGTCTGGGACATGGTCGCCCAGCGCGGCGGTGTCGGGTGAGTGAGTAGGGATGAGGGACTAGGGAGTAGGGATTAGAGGGCGTGCGCATCGCGATGGGGTCGCACGCCCCACGTCACACCACGCTACGAATCGCCTCACCGCCCGCGAGAACCGCGCCTGCCCCGACATCGTAGGGCTGAACGAGCGGGCGATCCCCGATGCAATTTGGTTTACCGACCGGAATAGGGCCGCCAGGGACATCGCGTTTCAGGCGGGCTAGCCGATGACCTCTTCTGGCACGCTGGCCGGCAGGTTAGCGGTGACGACGCTGCCGCGGCCGACCGAGCTCCAGATCTCGCAGCCGCCACCCACGGCGCTGGCATAGTCTTGCATCGCCTCCAGGCCCAGCCCCCGGCCACTGCCATCAAGATCGAAGCCCTTACCGTTGTCTTCGACCGCCAGCCGCAGCCGGTCGCCGTCGCGCAGGTCCAGCCGCACCGTCGCCTGGCTGGCCTCGGCGTGCTTGAGCACGTTCGTCAGCGCGTCTTCAGCGATCCGGTAGGCCGCCAGCTTGACCGTCTCCGAGATGGCGTCCCGGTCCACCTCCTCCAGTTCGCGGTACTCCCGACCGACCTCCAGCCGGACCGCGAAGGACGGCTCGAACTGGTCAGCCAGCGATTCCAGCGCCGGGATCAACCCGCGCCGCAGGATCGACGGGTACAGCCGGCGGCTCAGCGCGGTGATGTCGTTCTGGATCAGGTCGTCCAGCTGGCCGATGACCTCGTTGATCTGCTCCTCGGCCTCCGGCGAGGGATCGGTGCGGCGCAGCGTGCGGGCCAGCTGGGTGCGCAGCACCAGCATGCGTGCCTGCACCCGCCCGTGAAGGTGCGAGGCGATCTCGCGACGCACGCCCTCCTGCACGCCGACGATCCGGCGCCGGGAATCCTGGAGCTCTTCGATCGTCGTCTCCAGCTCGGCGGCCATCGCGTTGAACGAGCCGGCCAGCTCGCGCAGTTCGCCGCCGTGGACCTCGCTGACGCGCGTGTCCAGCCGCCCGGCCGCCATGTCGTTCGTCGCCGCCACCAGCGTCTGGACGGGGCGCGAGAAGGTGCGAGCAATCAGATAGGCCAGTCCGGCCGCCAGCACCGTCAGGACCAACCCCTGCCGCAGGTGCTCGATGATCGTGGAGCGGATCTGCCGGTTCAGCACGTCGCTGCGCAGGCCGATCTGCACCCCGCCGACGACCTGCCCGCTGATCTCCACCGGCCGGGCGATCTCCAGCAGGTCGCCGTTCATTGCCTCCACCTGCCGGTTCTCGGCCAGCGCCCGGCCCGCCAGCGGCCCGGCCTCGCCTCCGAGCGAGCGAAAACCGTCCACCGCGCTGTCGCTGAGCACCACGCCGTCGGGCGTGAAGACGCGCACGTACTCGATGTCCGGCTGGCTGGCGACCAGCATGGCGAACTTGCGAATGTCCTCGACGTTTGAGAGGTAGAGCGGGTCTGCCAGCAGGTCGCTCATCTGCGCCGAGAGGCTGCGCCCGCGGCTGCGCAGCTCATCCTGGTAAATGCCCCGCGCGCGCGAGATGTCGAGCATCGTCGCCGTCGTGATGAAGGCGACCGTCAGGACGATCATCGTGATGGTCAGGATCGGTGCGATGCGCCAGCGTAGTGGTGACCAGTCATCGGGTAACGCCAGCACGCCGCGCCCGCCGCCTATTCCTGCATCGCCAGCTTCACGGTCTCGTAGAGTTCGTCCAGCGCCGTCTTGACGTCGTCCGACATTTCCTCGAACTTCTGCGTCTCGCGCAGCGCCACCAGGATCGCCTGGCCCTCCTCCGACTCGCTCAGCGCGACCATCAGGCGTGTCACCTCGGCGGCGACGTCCGGATCGAGATCGGGGCTGAAGGCCACCAGCTGGCTGGGCGCGCCCGGCGTCGTTGCGATGATCTCGGTCTGGTCCTGGACCTCCTGCGAGAACTGCTTGTAGGAGCGCTCGCCGAAGGCCAGCGCGTCGATCTCGCCGTTGAGCAGCAGGTTCATCGAGGTCTGCCCGCCGGGCGATACGAAGAAGCCGACTTCGTCCGGGCCCACTTCGGCGTTCTGGTCGGCGACTTCGCGGTAGGCGATACCTTCCTGAGTCAGCGTGACCAGCGGCAGGATATGGCCGACGGTCGAGTGCGGCTGTTCGAGCATCATGATCTTGCCCTTGAGATCCTGGAGCGACTCGATCCCGCTGCCCTTCTTGACGACGAAGACGCCGGCCAGCTCGGCGGTGTTGCCCTTCCACTGGCGCAGCGCGAACTCGCAGCCAACCGCCTCGCAAACCTCCAGCGACGGGATCGCGGCGTCGATGTAGATGTCGACCTCGCCGGCGCTCACCAGCTCCGCCATCTCGTCCGTGTCGCGGGCGATCCGCACCGTGCCCTCTGCAATGCCCAGATTCTCGAGGTTCGAGGCCAGATAGTCGGCCAGTGGCTGGAACTCCTCGATCTTCTGAGCGGGATTACTGGCATCGACGTTGCCGATCACGAGCGCGGCCGCGCCATCGCCGGGGTTAGCGGCTCCCGATTCCTCCGGGGTCGCCGTCGCGCCCGTCGTCTCATCGGCGCCGCAGGCTGTGACGAGCAGCAGCACGAGGCCCAGCACGAATAGCGCCGGCACGCGACAATTCCTGGAACGGTGTTGCGCGATCGCTCGCGACCCCATCATGCTCTTGCTCCTCTGCCGGCCCTGGTGAATCACTTGAAGCTGAACCCATTCTGATGCCAGATACGCACAGCTTCAACCGTTGGATGTTTCTTCGCGGAAATCTCAGCGTATCGCTGTCTGCGGCTGCTGTCGGGCGCAGCCCAGCTCATTCCCTCGCCGCTTCCCACGCTCCCTACCGATAAAACGTATGGCGTGCAGCCGGCGTTGCGGAACCGAGCCGGCGGGTGACCTGCGGGCGCGCAGCTCGCCCGCGCGCGGCCGGTGAGCTCGCGCAGAATCTCCATCGTCCGGGCGTCCTCTGGCCGCGGCGGCCGGCCGGTCGCCTCCTCCCACTCTTCCAGGTCGAGCGGCATGTGCTCCGGCGCGATGACACGAGTTCAGTCAGCCCCGTCGAGTTTCCACATCTACTCGGGCGTCCCGTTACCCTCGATCGCCCTTGCGTCCCGGAATTGCGGCGCCTGTACCCGACCTTTCAACTGCCGCGCAAATCGCCTGGTCGGCTCCCCTGCTACCACAACCCCTCCACCTGCCGGAGGATCGCCAGCTCGCCGGTGTGGTAGGCGTTGTGGTCAATCACCAGCAGGACCTCGCGGAGGTACGTGTAGCCCGGTGCGTGGGGCAGCTCGGAGGTCAGGTTGATCGACGGGTCCTGGGTCAGCTCGATGACCGCGGCAAGGTCGGACTTGAAGAGCTCGATCGACCTGTTCCAGCCGGCTTCATCCGTCTCGGCGTCCGGGGCTGGCCAGAGTCCGACCGGAAACTCCGGCGAGACGTGGTTCGGGTCGATGACGAACTGCAGGATGTCCCACTGGCAGATGCGCACGTGCTCGACCAGATGCCAGAAGCTGTAGTCGAGCCCCTGCGGTTTCAGGTTGATCGCCTCCACCGGGAAGTCCGCCACGGCCTCCTCGAAGCTCATGTGCGCGCCCTTGCCGCTCAACGAGTACACCAACTGGTCACGCATCGCGTGCTCCGTTCTGCTTCAATCACTGCTGCTTGTTCGCAAGTGTCCTCAAAAGCCTTCATCTCCGTCATCCTGAGCCGGGTCTGCGAAGGCAAAGGATCCGGACTCGGATCGAGAGGGGCCTCGGATACGCCGGTGCTCTCCTGCCGTGATCCGTCGTCAGGTGGACCTCTGATGTCCGAGCATTGCAACGCCTGAGTTCACAAATTCAATCCGAGCCGGATCCTTTGCGGACTCGGCTCAGGATGACAGGGGGGACCTCGAAATTGCTGGATGAATTCGTGGCTCTGCCTCTGGCAATCCAGAACGATTGCGGTTATCATTTCGATACATGAATAGTTATTCATATATATTGAGACTGAGGATCAATAAGCCGTGGCGAGGCCCAGCAAGAGCGAACAACTGACAGTGGGCGGGGAGCCGATCCCGACCGTCGAGGAACAGCTCGTCCATCTCGATGCCGTGCTGGCGGCGCGCAGGGATATGCCCACCGCCGGGGAGCTGGCCGGGATGGTCGAGATCTTCGGGGCACTGGCCGACCCCACGCGGCTGCGGATCATCGCGGCGCTGGCTACCAGAGAGCTGTGCGTCCTCGATCTGGCCGCGGCCATCGGGTTGAGCCAGTCGGCCGTCTCCCACCAGCTGCGCGTCCTGCGGGACCGCGGACTGGTGCGCGCTCGCCGGGCAGGCCGCCGGGCCTACTACCGGCTGGACGACGACCACGTCGAAACACTCTTCCGCCAGGCCCGCGACCACGCCGGCCACCTGGACGAGGCTGTCAACCGATGATTAGCACCAATATCAACCTCGCCGCGAGGCTGCCGGTCAGCCATCAGGACTGTGACCGCTGCCATGACCGGCTGCTCGACGCCGTGCGCGGCGTCACCGGCGTTATCGAGATCCGCCCGGGCAGCGACCGCCGACAGGCAACCGTCATCTTCGACCCGGACGCCACCGACCTGGCGACGATCGAGGCCGCCTGCGCGGCCGCCGGGCAGGCAGGCTGCGATCTCTTCGCCCACCGCACCATCCCGATCGAGGGCATGCACTGCGCCGATTGCGCGGCCCGGCTGGAGAGCAGCATCGCCCGGATCCCGGGCGTCAACGCCGTGGACGTCAACTTCATCGCCGCCCGCATGGACCTGGAGTACCGCGAGGACATGGTCGACGACGACCTGATCGCCGCTCGCGTCGCCGAGATGGGTTACCGCATCGCCGATCCCGCCGACGCGGAGGCGGCCAGCCAGGGCACGCTGCTCGGCTTCCTGAGCGAGCCGGAGTTGCGTCCCACGCTGGTCGGCGTTGCCCTGACGCTCGCCGGCATCATCGCCCTGATCGCCGGCGCGCCCGAGCTGATCTCCACGCTCTCCTTCGCGGCCGCCGCGCTGGTTGCCGGCGTGCCGGTCGCGCGCAGCGGGCTCAACGGACTGCGGATCAACCGCCAGCTCGACATCAACTTCCTGATGACGATCGCCGTGATCGGCGCGGCGATTCTCGGCGAGTGGCTGGAAGCAGCCACCGTCGTCGTGCTCTTCTCGATCGGCGAAGCGCTCGAAGGCTTCGCCATGGATCGCGCCCGCCGCTCGATTCGCGGCCTGATGTCGCTGACGCCCGAAGAGGCCACCGTGCGCCGCGCCGGGGTCGAGTCGACGCTGCCCGTCTCCGAGATCATGCCCGGCGACGTAGTGATCGTCCGCCCCGGCGAGCGCCTGCCAGTCGACGGTGTCATCCGCCACGGCACGTCGCTGCTCGACCAGGCGCCGGTCACCGGCGAGAGCGTGCCGGTCGAGCGCGGCGTCGGCGACCAGGTATTCAGCGGCACGATCAACGGCAGTGGCGTGATCGAGGTCGAGGCCACCCAGCCGGCCAGCAACTCGACCATCGCCCGGATCGTCCACATGGTCGAGGAGGCCCAGGCGCGCAAGGCTCCGGCCCAGCGCTTCGTCGACGTCTTCGCGCGCTACTACACCCCGGCGGTCGTCGTCGCAGCTGCGCTGGTGGCGCTAGCCCCGCCGCTGCTGTTCGACGGCTCGTGGTCCGGCTGGTTCTACCGGGCGCTGATCCTGCTGGTCGTGGCCTGCCCCTGCGCGCTGGTCATCTCGACGCCCGTCTCGATCGTCTCGGCCATTGCCGCAGCGGCCCGCAACGGCGTCCTGATCAAGGGCGGCGCCTACCTCGAAGCGCTGGGCACGCTGCGCGCCCTGGCCTTCGACAAGACCGGCACGCTGACCGCCGGCCTGCCCGAGGTGCAGCGCGTCATCGCCCTGAACGGCCACGCTGAGGAAGAGATCCTGCGGCTCGCCGCGGCGGCCGAGCGCTACTCCGAGCACCCCCTGGGCCGGGCGATCGTCCGGGCGGCCGAGGCGCGCGGCATCGACCTGTCGTCGATCACGGTCACCGACACCAGCACGACCACCGGCAGTGGCATCGCAGCCACCGTCGCCGGCCGGCGCGTCGAGGTCGGCGGGCGGCGGATGCTCTCGGACGGGCGGCTGACGGCTGAACTCGACGAGCAGCTCACGGCGCTGGAGCGCGACGGAGAGACGGCCGTGCTGGTGCTGGTCGATGGCGAACCGCGCGGCATCATCGCGCTGGCCGACGAGGTGCGCCCGGAGGCCCGAGCCGCGCTGGCTGCCGTCCACGAGGCCGGCATCGAGCAGACCGTCATGCTGACCGGCGACCGCGCCGAGGTCGCCGCCGTGATCGCGCGCCAGGCGGGGATCGACACCGTCGAAGCCGAGCTGCTGCCGGATCAAAAGGTCAACGCCGTCGCCCGGCTGCTGGAGCGCTACGAGCGCGTCGGCATGGTCGGCGACGGCGTCAACGACGCCCCGGCGCTGGCCCGCGCGACGGTCGGCATCGCCATGGGCGCGGCCGGCACCGACACCGCGCTGGAGACCGCCGACGTGGCTCTGATGGGCGACGACCTCGGCAAGCTGGCGGGCGTCGTGAAGCTCTCGCGCCGCACCCGGAGCATCATCATCCAGAACATCGCCCTGGCGCTCGGCATCAAGGCGCTCGTGCTCGGGTTGGCGGTCTTCGGCCTGGCCACTCTCTGGCAGGCCATCTTCGCCGACGTCGGCGCCACCCTGATCGTCGTCCTCAACGGCCTGCGCCTGCTGCGCCGCTAACCCGCGACTCCTCCGTCAGCCCCACCCCCGGCACGCCACCCTGTGCCGGGGGCGATTCACGGTGAATACTTGTCGCCACCCCGGCGCAGCGAACCGTTCGGCATCGGCGACACCTCAATTCAGACAGAGACGGAGAAACCCCATGCTGCGCAAGCGCCTCATCGACCTCGTGGCCATCGGCCTGATCGGCGACGGCATCGTCGCCCTGATCGCGCCCAGCAAGCATTCGGCGCTCTGGACCGGCGGCCCGGAGTTCTACCGCAAGCTCAACCGCCCCTTCATCGAGCGCCCGATGTTCACCCGCGCCTTCGTCACCGTCCAGATCGCCGTCGGCCTCTGGATCACGCTGAAGCAGTATTTCGACGAGTAGACGGCGCTAGCTGTCGTTAGAGAGCGTTTCGTGCTGCCCTACGCTGGTCGGCAATGTTGACATTCGGCCAGTCGCGCATCCCTTCCGAGAGACCACGCTAGCCAGCGATTGATCGCAGCGCGTGAGGTTGAGCACACTTTCGCATAGGTCCCTGTCATCGTGTGGTCGCCCTGGCCTTCATTCCTGTGTCGGAGATGAGGACACTTTGCATAGTGGAGGACGAGGTATCTTGAATTAAGCGGGCGCTCCGTGTTGACCACATAACCGTTGTCGTGTGTGTCGCGCCAATCCCGAAATCCTGGATCATCATCAATGTAGATGCGTACTGACTCGTCCACAAAATTGCCCTTCTCGATTACGTGTATGCCCCAAGTACGCGTTGCTCGAGGCGATCGTGATTGCAGCCCGCTGCGTTAGGGAAATGCTATCTTGCGTGTTGCGCTAACCGGGAAATCGCGGCACAGACAAGGATACGACGACACTATGTCAGCGGAACACACGATCTTCATCACCTCACCGTTAGAGCCGGAGTACGTCGAGCGGCTGCGGGCGGTCGATCCGGAGCGGGTGGAGGTCATCTATGAGCCGGACCTGCTGCCGCCGGTGCGCTACATCGCCGACCACAACGGCGTGGCCGGGTTCACGCTGAACGCGGAGCAGCAGGCGCGCTGGGATGCCGCCCTGCGGCGCGCCGACATCCTGTTCGACTTCCCCGGCGGCTCGCTCCAGGGCCAGATGGTGCTGGAGGCCGCGCCCAACCTGAAATGGGTCCAGACTACCAGCGCAGGCGTCGGTCAGATGATCGCTCGGATGGGCTTGCAGGACTCCGACCTGATCATCACCACCGCCAGTGGGGTGCATGCCGGCCCGCTAGCTGAGTACGTCTTCATGGTGCTG
>DATGQR010000138.1:0-3540 GCA_035304105.1 Thermomicrobiales bacterium
GTGATGTGGCCGCAGACGTCGCACATCGGGGCGTCGCCCATCATCGAGCCGAGCTGGGCGTCGAGCGCGCTGGCCGACATGCTGCTGAGGCTGACCTCCAGGTGCTCGCTGTGCTCGATGCTCAGCGTCGCGCTCTGCGTCTGCGTCTTGGCCTTCGGCGGCTCCAGCCGGGCGACGGCCACGATCTCCATCTCGCCCTCCGGCGCAGCGGGGCGGCCACCAGCGTGCTTGCCGTTGCCACTCCCGTTGCCGTTTCCGTGCGCGTGGCCGTTGCCGTTCGTCGTCGCTACTGGCTTGGCCTCGATCACCGGCGGCTGCGGCGGGGCGATCGGCGCGTGGTCGGGGTCCGGCACCTGCACCAGGTCGTCGCGGCCCAGGTAGTCGTAACCGAGCGCTCGGAAGACGTAGTCGATGATCGACGTCGCCATGCGGATGTTCGGGTGACCTTCGACCATGCCCTGCGGCTCGAAGCGCGTGAAGGTGAAGGTGTCAACGAACTCTTGCAGCGGCACGCCGTACTGCAAGCCCTTCGAGACGGCGATCGCGAAGCAGTTCATCAGCGAGCGCATCGTCGCCCCCTCCTTGTGGAGGTCGATGAAGATCTCGCCCAACGTGCCGTCCTCGTACTCGCCGGTGCGCAAGTAGATCTTGTGACCGGCGACCTTCGCCTCCTGGGTCACGCCGCGCCGGCGTGCCGGGAGCGGGCGGCGGACCGGGCGGAAGCCGTCCAGGTTGGTCGTCACCGGCAGCTGCGCGGCGACCGGCTGCGCCGGTGTCTCGGCGACCGCGGCCTGCTCTTCCTTCTCCTCCTTGGTATCGGACTTCGAGGAGAGCGGCTGGCTGAGCTTCGAGCCGTCGCGGTAGAGCGCCAGCGCCTTGAGCGCCAGGTCCCACCCGGCCATGTAGGCGTGCTCGATGTCCTCGACCGTGGCCTCGTTCGGCATGTTGATCGTCTTGGAGATCGCGCCGGAGAGGAACGGCTGGACAGCGGCCATCATCTTGATGTGGCCGGTGTAGTGGATGAAGCGCGTGCCGGTCTTGCCGCACTTGTTGGCGCAGTCAAAGACCGCCAGGTGCTCGTCCTTGATGTGCGGCGCGCCCTCGATCGTCTGCATGCCGCAGATGACCTCATTGGCTTCCTCGATCTGGCGGCGGCTGAAGCCGATCGCGCGCAGCAGGTCGAAGCCCGGCTGGGTCCACTGTTCCTCGGTCAGGCCCATGCGGCGCATGGCGTCCTCGCCGAGCGTCCAGACGTTGAAGGCGAAGGGCAACTCGAAGACGCCGGGCAGGGCCGCGTTGAGCCGGTCGACATCGGCGTCCTCCAGGCCGCGCTCCTTGAGCGTGTCGCGGTTGATGTGCGGCGCGCCGTCGAGCGTGAGTGTGCCCATCACATAGGTGATGATGTCCTTGACTTGCTCCTCGTCGTAGCCGAGCGCCTTGAGCGCCGGGGCGATCGACTGGTTGGCGATCTTGAAGTAGCCGCCGCCGGCCAGCTTCTTGAACTTGACTAGCGCGAAGTCGGGTTCCACGCCGGTCGTGTCGCAGTCCATCAGCAGGCCGATCGTGCCGGTCGGCGCCAGCAGCGTCGTCTGGGCGTTGCGGTAACCCCACTGCTCGCCCCACTCCAGGGCGCGGTCCCAGGCGTCGCGCGCCGCGGCCAGCAGCTCGGCCGGGCAGGCGTGCGGGTCGATGCCCTGCGGGATGACCGTCAGGCCCTCGTAGTCCTCGCGGTGGGCGTCGTAGGCCGCGCGTCGATGGTTCCGGATGACCCGCAGCATGTCGGCGGCATTCGGCGCGTAGCCGGGGAAGGGGCCGAACTCGCGGGCCATCTCGGCCGAGGTCGCGTAAGCCTCGCCGGTCAGGATCGCGGTGATCGCGGCGGCGATGGCGCGGCCCTCGTCGGAGTCATAGGGCAGGCCCATGTTCATCAGCAGCGCGCCCAGGTTGGCGTAGCCCAGGCCCAACGTGCGGAAGATGTAGCTGCGGCGGGCGATCTCGGCGCTGGGGAACTGCGCCATCAGCACGCTGATCTCCAGCACGATCGTCCACAGCCGCGTGGCGTGCTTGTAACCCTCGATGTCGAAGGTCTGCGTGTCGGCATCGTAGAACTTCATCAGGTTGAGCGACGCCAGGTTACAGGCCGTGTCGTCGAGGAACATGTACTCGGAACACGGGTTGCTGCCGTTGATCCGCCCCGACTGTGGGCAGGTGTGCCACTCGTTGATCGTGGTGTCGTACTGCAGGCCGGGATCAGCCGAGGCCCAGGCGGCGTTCGCGATCTGCTTCCAGAGATCGCGGGCGCGCACCGTGCGATGCACCTTGCCGTCGGTGCGCCGTGTCAGGTGCCACTCCTCGTCGTCGATGACCGCCTTAATGAAGTCGGCCGTGACGCGCACTGAGTTGTTGGCGTTCTGGCCGGAGACGGTCGCGTAGGCCTCGCCGTTGAAGTCAGCCGAGTAGCCGGCCGCGATCAGCGCGGCGACCTTCTTCTCCTCGTCGGACTTCCAGTTGATGAAGGCTTCGATGTCGGGGTGGTCGATGTCGACGACGACCATCTTGGCGGCGCGCCGGGTGGTGCCGCCACTCTTGATCGCGCCGGCCGCCCGGTCGAGCACCTTCAGGAAGCTCATCAGGCCGGAGGATGTGCCGCCACCGGAGAGCGGTTCGCCCTCGGCGCGGATCTTCGAGAAGTTCGAGCCAGTGCCCGAGCCGTACTTGAAGACCCTCGCTTCGCGCGTCAGCAGGTCGAAGATGCCGCCCTCGCCGACCAGGTCGTCCTCGACCGACTGGATGAAGCAGGCGTGTGGCGTCGGGCGCGAGTAGGCGTCCTTTGAGATCTTGACCTCGCCGGTCTTCGGCTCGACGTAGTAGTGGCCCTGGCTGGGGCCGGTGATGCCGTAGGCGTAGTTGAGGCCGGTGTTGAACCACTGTGGCGAATTCGGCGCGGCCATCTGGTGGACGAGCATGTACTTCAGTTCGTCAGCGAACGCCTGCGCGTCCTCCTCCGAGGCGAAGTAGTCATACTGCTCGCCCCAGTGACGCCACGTGTCGACCAGCCGGTCGATGACCTGCTTGGCCGAGCGCTCCGAACCGAGGACCGGGTTGCCGTCCTCATCGAGCAGCGGGTTGCCGTCGGCGTCCGTCTGCGGCACGCCAGCCTTGCGGAAGTACTTGGAGACCATAATATCGGTCGCGACCTGCGACCAGCTGGCGGGGATCTCGGCGTCATCCATCTCGAAGACGACCGTGCCGTCCGGGTTGGTGATCTTCGAGGAGCGCCGCGCCCACTCGACGGTCTCGTAGGGGTCCTGGCCGGCTCGCGTGTAGCGCCGTGTGATCTTCAGGCCTTCGCGGACGCTCTCGTGCGCGCCCGGGCGTACTGCGTCGGTTCGACTCTGGAAGCTGTCCTGCCCCAGGGTGGTGGGATCGGTTGCCATTCCCTCGATCCTTCACTACCGGGATGCGGGCCCGTCATCTCGCCAAGCGCGGGGCCGTCAGTTCTCCGGAATTACGACTAGCAACGATCTCCGGTAATGTCCG
>DATGQR010000139.1:0-15810 GCA_035304105.1 Thermomicrobiales bacterium
GTACGTGTTCTTCTCGATCACGCCGGAGGATCTCGTGCCCACCTCCTGGATCAGCATGGGGGCGCTGGCCATCACGACGCTCGCTGGCGCGCGCCTGATCATGAATGCGTGCTACCTGCGCACCGTGGAGGAGATGCAGCCATTCCTGAAGGGGTTCACGCTGCTGTCGTGGGCGATGGCGACCTGGTGGATACCGCTGCTGGTGATGCTCGGGGTCTGGAAATACGGGCGCCAGCGCTATCCGCTGCGCTACGCTCCGCTGTACTGGTCGGCTGTCTTCCCGCTGGGCATGTATACCGTTGCCACACACCAGCTCGCTCGCGCTGAAGACCTGGATATGCTCATGCCACTCCCGCACTATTTCGTCTTCGTTGCGCTCCTGGCATGGCTCGCCACCGCCACCGCGATGCTCTGGCGCTTCGCTCGCGTGCTCCTGCAGCCTGCGTCGCCCGCCTCCAGCGGCGGAGCCTGACGCGCGCCGGCCCGGGTTTGGTCCAGGGGTGGTTCCCCTGGCAGACATCGAGAATGTTGTCTTGCTGGATGAGGTAGTTAGAAGGCGCACGCGAGGGACGTGCGTCGGCGCGGCGGACGCGGATCAGTGTTTGAGGGCTCTCCGTTGCATCCGCCGCGCCGGTGGTGGGGTTACCATGCGACGAGTTCGCGAGCCATGCGCCGATCGTCCTCCTCAATCAGCAGGCCTTCCAGATCGAGCTCACCCTTGTAGATGCGCTCCAAGCAGCCCTGGCAGATCACAGTGGGCTCGAAATCGGCGCCGTACGCCATCGGCCCGCCGTCGATCTCGCGCAGCTCGGTCAGTGGCGCCGCAGCTCCACAAAGGTCACAGTACCCAACGCGTGCGCCGAAGATCTCTCGTCGCTGGGCTTCCATCTCTCTACCCGTCATGACTCTGCTCTCCTCTCACTGGCGGGCAAGCCGCGCGGGCAGATCACTGAGGAACGGCCGGACGGTCTGCGACCTCTGTCTCTGATCGCTCCTTTCGGTTCGATGGTCGACTCCGACCTTCCTTCACTGCAAGCCTAGTCCAGCGCTTGCGACAACGGGATGACAGAAACCACCGCGGGCATCTCAATATCGTGACAACGTGCCATTAACCATACACTCAACTCATGGCATAGAGCAGGGCCGCGCCGCTGAGATAGACGGCGATCATCGCGATGGCGTCCCAGGCCAGGTAGGGTGGCTTGCGCGACGGTTGCAGGGTCAGTCCGATGATGACGATCCCGGTCATCACGGACGCGGTCACCATCGTCACCGCCTGCGCCCTGGGAATTTCGAGCATGAGCGGCCCGAAGCGGTAGAGGAGGTCGTCGAATCCCAGTATCCCCAGGTTGATCAGGTTGCTGCCGAGCAGCCCACCCAGGGCGAGGTCGCTCGCGCCGATGCTGAGCGCCGTGAGCGCAACGGTGAGCTCTGGCAGGGACGTTGTGATCGCGATGAGCATCGTGCCGATGAATGACTCGCTGAGCCCGGTCTGGTCCGCGATGCGCTGGCCGGTCTCCGGCAGGATCGTAGCAGCCACGGCGATGACCAGCGCGTTGAAGGCGAACACATAGTACGCATGGCGAATCTCCGCGCCCGAGTAGACTTTTTCGCCAGCGGGCATGGCGCCGGAGCCGGTCAACGTCAGCCGCTGCCGCCGCTCGAAATGAAAGATCGTGCGCATTGCGAAGAGATATCCCAGGATCAGGACCAGGCTCACCGGGCTGAACCAGAGGATCTGTGGCAGTGTATCGGCCGCGAGCATCCAGGCTAACGTCGCGCCGAGGAGCACGATGCCGAACGCGGCCGACAGCACATGGCCCTGTGAGACTCGCGAGAGCAGGGGATCGCTGCGGCTCGTCGCATCGAGCAACGCGATGATCAAGAGGTTGAGGGCGCAGCTCCCGGCGACGTCGCCTACCGCGATCTGCGGGGCATCGACGATGACGACTGCGCTGAAGCCTGTCAACGCTTCGGGCAGGGATGTCACCGTGGCCAGCAGCACGACGCCGACCCAGGTCCGGCTGAGCCCAGTCCGCTGGGCGATGACGTCGCCGGACTTGGCGAGCTGCACGCCGCTGATGTAGACCGCCGCGGCGCAGGCGAAGAACGCGAGCCAGACCAGCATTCTTATGCCCCCTTCCACCCGGGCACGAAGGGGTTGGGGCGCAGAAGCTTGTGTAGCTCCATTGCCACGACGATCGAGGCGCTGACAATGATGATCCAGAACCACTGGTTGAGGCTCAGCGGCTCGACGCGCAGGACGTACTGCGTCGGCGGCAGGTAGAGCGCCGCGATGTGCAGCGCCAGCGCGGCGATCGTCGCGATGAACAGGAAGGGGTTGCGGAACGGGTTCATGCGAAATATCGATCCCGACGTGCGCGCGTTGAAGACCTGATACGCCTCGAACAGTACCATCGTCGTGAGCGCGACGGTCTGGGCCATCACCAGGTTATCGGACAGGTCCAGCTCTCGCCGGAAGAGCGCCAACGTCCCAATTGTCATGACGATGCCGGCGACGAGCGTGCGCTCCCAGAGTAGGCCGTTGATGATGCCCTCGCCGACCGGGCGCGGCTTGCGTTCAATGACGCCCGGCTCGCCCGGCTCGAACGCCAGGGCGATGTGCTGGATCCCCTCGGTGACCAGGTTCAACCAGAGGATCTGCGCGGGGAGGAACGGAAGCGGCCAGCCCAGGATGAGCGCCGTGAGCACCGCGAAGACTTCGGCCACGTTGGTCGCGATCAGGAAGAAGGTCACTTTGCGGAGATTGTCGAAGGTGACGCGTCCCTCTTCGACGGCGGCGAAGATGCTGGCGAAGTTGTCGTCGGTCAGCACCATGTCGGCCGCCTCGCGCGCGACATCGGTCCCGGCGCGTCCCATGGCGACGCCGATGTCGGCGGCCCGCAGAGCGGGCGCGTCATTGACACCGTCGCCGGTCACCGCCACGACCTCCCCACGCTCCTTGAGCGCGTTGACGATGTTCAGCTTGTCGGTTGGGGTGACGCGCGCGAAGATCGAGGTGTTCTCAACGATCTCCAGCACGTCGTCGGGGTTAGCTTGCTCCAGCTCGCGGCCGGTGATGGCGCGCGGATGTTCCCCGCCGATTCCCAGGTCGGCGCCGATCGCCGTGGCGGTGGCGGCGTGGTCGCCGGTGATCATCAGGACGCGGATGCCCGCTCGCCGGCAGCCTTCGATCGCTTCGCGGACGCCCTCGCGCGGCGGGTCGATCATCCCCTGCAGGCCCAGCAGGGTGAGTCCGCGCGGGTCTTCCAGATCGCCGGGCATCGCGTCGCTCTCGCGGTAGGCCATGGCGAGGACGCGCATGCCGCGCGCCGCAAGGTCCGCGGCCGCGGCCGCGACCTGCTCGCGATCGAGTGCTTCCGGCCCCGCGCCGGTCAGCACCCGGTCACACATCGCCAGGATGCGCTCGGGCGCTCCCTTGGTGAACGTGAGGAAGCGATTCGCCCCGTCACGCCGGACTGTGGCTGCGAACTGGCGGTCCGGCTCGAAAGGCAGGTCGGCCGCGCTCGGGTAATCCTTCCGCAGAGTATTCACGTCGAGCCCCAGGCGCTCTGCGGCCACCAGCAGCGCGACCTCAGTGGGATCGCCCACGCTGTTGACCTGTCCATTCTCCCGATTCAGCTCGGCTTCATTCGCGAGGATGGCGGCGAGCAGCGTCAGGTAGAGCGGCTCGTTCCCATCGGGCAATATCTCTCCGGCTGCCTTGCCCGCTGCGATGTCGCGGCGCTCGCCAGCCGTCCAGATCTCCTGCACCGTCATGCGGTTTTCGGTCAGTGTGCCGGTCTTGTCAGTGCCGATCGTCGTGGTGCTGCCCAGCGCTTCGACGGCTGTGAGCTCACGCACGATGACGCCGCGCGCGACCATCCGGCGCACACCCAGCGCCAGAGTGACCGTGAACGCGACCGGCAAGCCCTCGGGGACCGCGGAGACGGCGAGCGCCACTGCTACCAGGAACATCTGCTCGACGCCCTGGCCCTGGGCGATGCCGATGGCAAATGCGATCGTCGCGACGATCGCCACGATGATGCCGAGCGTCTTCGAGAGTTGCCCGACGTTGCGCTGCAGTGGCGTCTCGCCCTCTCCCGCCTCGCGAATGCCGATCGCGATGCCGCCAACCTCAGTGGCCGCGCCGGTGGCCACCACGTAGCCGCGCCCACGCCCGCGCACGACCGATGAGCCGGTGAAGGCCATGTTCGCGCGCTCGGCGAGGATCGTGTCGTCTGGCAGCGGCTCGGTGTCCTTGAGGACGGGCTCGGATTCCCCGGTAAGCAGCGATTCGTCGACCAGTAGCGTCGTCGTTGAGGTCAGGCGCAGGTCGGCCGGGACGAGCTGCCCGGATTCGAGCAGCACGACATCTCCCGGAACCAGATCCCGGCTCTCGACGATTTGCTCGTGGCCATCGCGGACGACGATGGCCTGTGGGGCCAATAGCTGCTGGAGCGCCAGGACCGACCGCGCGGCCTGGCGCTCCTGGACGAAGCCGATGATCGTGTTGATCACCAATACGACGGCGATCACGCCGGTGTCGATGTACTCGCCGACGATCACAGTTACGATCGCCGCGACGATCAGGACGTAGACCAACGGGCTGCGAAGCTGGGAGAGGATCAGGCGGATGTCACTTGGCGGGCGCTGCTCCTGCAGGCGGTTGGGGCCGTAGCGCTCCAGCCGCCTGCGGGCCTCGGCCGCGCTCAGGCCGGTCGAGTTGGTGTTCAGCGCCGCTTCGACCTCAGCGACTGGCAACGCATACCAGTGCTGCGCCTGCGACGTCTGGGCCACCGCGTTTGGCGTGTCCGCTCGATTCACGCTGTCACGCTCGATTCATGCCCGGGGCATGCTTGCCAGGCGTTTGACATCGGCATTGATTGTAAGGCCGACTAGTCCGTACACGCGCTGGCAAAGCTAGATCGGGGTATGGTCCCGCGTCGTTGGGCGTCGTCCTCGTTGGCGATCCAGCTGGACGGCGCCGTGGGGCTAGCTCGACGCGCGGCCCGGGATCTCGGCCGGCTTCTCCAGGTTGCGCTTGAAGTAGTGCCAGGGAAACCAGACGCCGCAGGCTGTCCAGCCGAGGCCGGTCATCGTTTCGAGGACGCCGGCCCGATCGAGACTGATACGCCGGCTGTACTCCCACTGGGTGGCGTCCTCGAGCTTGCGCGGCCGCCGGCAATGGAGCGCGTAGAAGCCGACATCCACCAGCTCCCAGCCCTGGCGGCCGGCATCTCGCACGACGTCCATCTCATCGATCGCCGATGCCCGGAACGTGCGCCATTCCCACTCCGGGTCGTGCGAGTGTCCACGACGATCAAGCCATTGTTCCGCGAAGACGCCGGGTGCGCCCAGCGTCTCGCCGGGGTCTCCATCGAGTTGCTGGAGCCGTTGCGCGACCTCGGCGACGGCTTCGCTGATCTGCTGGTTGTCGGCGCCGCGCCGCTGGAGCTCGGCGGCGACGTCGCTCAAGTACTCTTCGTGCTGCGATTCCACGAATTGCCTCTCTAGGCTAAGACGTACCGGGGCAAGCGGCGCGATCCGACGAACGCATGCGCGCCGTTGACCACAAACCTAACATGACCAGGCGCTCGTCCGACGCCGTGATTCCAGGGCTCTGGCGAGCCACCGAGGTCGCGGCAGTGGGGCATAATCGCTGCCGGCCAGACGGCAACCGGACGAGGCGCGCCGTACCCGGTCGGCGACAAGACGGCGCAGGGGGGAACTCCAAGTGGCGTGGGTAGTGCTGATCGTTTCCGGCATGTTCGAAGCGGTCTGGGCGACCGCCCTGGGCAAGTCCGATGGCTTCACCCGCCTCGGCCCGACGCTCCTGTTTTTCGCTGGTCTCGCCGTGAGTATGTCGGGGCTGGCCTACGCGATGAAGACATTGCCGACAGGCACGTCCTATGCCGTCTGGGTCGGGGTCGGCGCCTCCCTCACGATCATCTACGCGATGGTGTTCGACGGTGAGCCCGCCTCGCCGCTGAAGATCTTCTTCCTTGCAGGAATCATCGGCTCGGTGATCGGCCTCAGGGTCATCGAGTGACGCGGCTCGGCGAGCCTCCAAGCATCAAGTTCAGCAGTATAAGAGCCGGGAATACCCTTCGACCGAGCCCGTATTGCTGAGCCGCTGGCGCCCCGGTCAGGCTTGCGCCCGTGGATCGAGCACGTCGCGAATGCCATCGCCCAGCAGGTTGAAGGCCAGCACCGTCAGCAGCAGCGCGATGCCTGGCGCCAGCGAGTAGAACGGCACCTGGGTGAGGTGGATCGTGCCGTCACGGATCATTTGCCCCCAGCTCGCCGTTGGCGGCTGGACGCCGAGCCCGATGAAGCTCAGGCTGGCCTCGAGGCGGATGGCCGACGCAGTCCAGAGGCTGGCCAGCACGAGCAGCTCCCCGGCGATGTTCGGCAGGATGTGCACCACCAGCAAGCGCCAGTCGCGCGCGCCCATTGCCCGGGCAGCCTCGACGAACTCGGTCTTCTTGACCGACAGGGTAGGGCCGTGCGATAGGCGGGCGAAGCGTGGCGCGATGGTCAGCCCGATGGCGATGATCAGGTTCGTCATGCCCGGGCCGAGTACTGCCGCCACCAGCAGGCCGGTGATCAGGTCCGGGAAGGCCAGCATTACGTCGATCACCCGCATGATGACCGTCTCGACCCAGCCGCCCCGGAACCCGGCCACGGCACCCATGGCCGTGCCCAGCACCCCGCCCAGCAACACCGAGAGAATGCCGACCTGCAGCGCCACGCGCGCTCCGTAGATGATGCGCGAGAAGATGTCGCGGCCGTAGTCGTCGCGGCCCAGCAGATACTCCGAGCTGGGCGGCGCCAGGCGGTTGATCGTGCTCTGGGCCAGCGGGTCGTGCGGCGCCAGCAGCGGCGCGAGGAGCGCGGCCAGTACGATGATGACCACCATCACCAGCCCGACGAGCGCCGCGCGGTTCTGTTTGAAGGTCCGCCACAGCCGCTCGCGCTGCGAGACGATGCGGACCGAATCGAGTGCTCCCTGTGCTTGCGCCACGTATCAATACCTTACGCGCGGGTCGACGAGCCCGTAGATCAGGTCGGTGAGCAGATTGATAAACACGATGATCACGGCGTAGACCACCATGATCGACTGGACGGTGATGTAATCGCGCTGCCGGATCGAGCCCACCATCATCCGGCCCAGGCCCGGCCGCGAGAAGACGACTTCCGTCAGTACCGAGCTTCCGATGAGTGAGATGGCGAAGATGCCGGCCAGCGACACGATCGGGATCAGCGCGGCGCGGAAGGCGTGGCGCACCAGCACGGCCCACTCGGGCAGCCCCTTGGCGCGCGCCGTGCGCACGAAGTCATCGTTGAGCACGTTGAGCATCACTGAGCGCGTCATGCGGCCGATGTAGGCGGTCTCGATCAGCCCCAGGCTGATAGCGGGCAGGGCCAGGTGGTGGAGGTTCTTCACCGGGTCGGAGAAGTCGCCGGCGCCGAGGGTCGGGAAGAGGCCCCACCTGACCGAGAAGAAGTAGAGCAGCAAGATGCCCAGATAGAAGGCCGGGAACGAGAGGCCGGCCAGAGAGAGCACGCGCCCCACGTAGTCGATGAACGTGTTCCGGTAGATGGCCGTCACGATGCCGACCGGGATGCCCAGCACCAGTCCGATCAGGATCGCCGCCACGGCAAGCTCGACGGTGTGCGGCAGGGCGAAGCGAATCTGGTCGATGACCGGCTCGCTGGTGATCAGCGAGCGCCCCAGGTCGCCCCGCAGGAGGCCGCCGATGAAGTCGAAGTACTGGACATAAATCGGCTCATTGAGGCCCATGCGCTCGCGCAGCGCTTCAACCGCTTCCTGTGACGCATAGTCGCCGAGCGCGGCCGTCGCCGGGTCACCGGGGATGACCCGCACGATGATGAAGATGAGCGTGAATACCGCCAGCAGCGTCGGTATCGAGAGTGCGATGCGCTGTAGCGCGAATTTAGCCAAAGCACCGCCCGTCTCAGCGAAACGGGCGAGACCACCGTGTTCTCCGGCGGCCCCGCCTGCAACGCGCTTAGCTGTCGATCGTCGTCAGCTCCGTGATCTGCGGATAGAGCGCGAGTGACGATACCAGCTCGTGACCGTAGTCCACCTTCTCGGAGCGGCCATAGACCTGGTTGATGAACAGGATCGGCATGGCCGCCATGTCTTCGAGGATCTTGATGTTGATCTGCTTCCACAGCTCGATCTGCGCATCGGCGTCGGTTTCCACTCGCGCCTGCTCGATGAGGTCGTCGACGCGATCGTAGTGCGCGAAGTTCGTGTTCGGGCTGGGCCCGGTGACGATGATCGAGTCGGAGTGGAAGAACTGCGAGAAGTAGGCGTCCGGGTTGGGCCGGAAAGCCTGATAGATGACGATCACATTGGAAGCTTCGCGGATCAGGCTGTGATAGGTCGGGTGGTCAACGATATTGATGCTGACGTCGATACCGATCTCGCTCAATTCCGCCTGAAGCACCTCGTACATCCGCCGGTAACTGTCGAACTCGGAGGCGACCAGCTCGAAGGAGATGTTCTCCGCTCCGGCCTCTTCGAGGAGCTGGCGTGCCTGGTCGGGATCGTAGTGATAAGCGACGCCAGCCTCTTCAGCCTCTTCCTTCGAGAGCCCGCCAACCATCAGCTGATCGGGGACGACCGAGTAGACCAGCTCGGCGACGGGCGCGCCGAACAGCGCGAGGTGAGACTCGCGGTTGATCGCGTAGGCGATGGCCTTGCGCACGCGCTCGTCGGCCAGCGGCTCGCGGCTGATATCGAAGCTGAAGAACGCGACCTCACCCACGCCCATCACGTCGGCCTTGAGCCCATCGATGCCGTTGATCCGGTCGACCCAGGTCGCTTCCGGCAGCCCGAATGCCACGTCCAGCTCCCCGGACTGCAGCGCCAGCTCGCGGCTGGAGGGGTCGGGCATGAAGCGCAGGGTGACACCGCCCAGCTTGGGCGCGCCGCGGAAGTAATCATCCCAGGCGACCAACTCGATGGTGTTCTGGGGCGTGTAGTTCTGGAATCGGAACGGGCCGGTGCCAACCGGGTGCGTCTTGATCGCGTCCGAACCCATCGCCTCGACTGCCTTCTGACTGACGATGAAGCCGCCCGAATAGTTGGCGACCTTCGGTAGGAACAGCAGTGGCGAGAGCGGCGTGTCCAGGATGATCCGCACCGTGTAGTCGTCGACCTTCTCGAAGGTCATGCCCTCGTACTCAGCCGCGTAGGCCGAAGTCTCGGTATTAGCCGACTTCTCGAGCGAGTAGACGACGTCGTCGGCGGTCAGTTCATAGGACTCGGTCTGCGGGCCGGGATGCCACATCACGCCTTCGCGCAGCTTGAAGGTCCAGACCTGCTTGTCGCCCTCCATCTCGGGCTCGGGGATCTCGGTGGCCAGGTCCGGCTCGAACTCCGAGCTATCGCCTGGCTTGTAGCGAATCAGGGCGTTGAAAATCATGTCGACCACGGTGCGGTCGTTGGTGCTGGTCGCGAAGTGGGGGTCGAGGTTGCCAAGGTCGCCAGCGTTGAGCCCGAAGCGCAGGATCGGCCGATCTGCCGGCGGCGCCTCGCCTTCGTCGTCGCCGTCCTCGTCGTCTCCCGCGCCGTCGTCTTCGTCAGGCTCGGGGGTCTCGGCGTCGTCGGTTTCCGCTTGCGTGGCGGTGGGAGCGTCATCGCCGCCGGTGTCATCGTCGTCATCGTCATCGTCGCCGCACGCGGCCAGGATCGATGCGATGATCGGCGCGCTGAGGCCCAGCGCCATCGCCCGGCGCATGACCTCGCGCCGGCTGAACCGGCCCTCGAGCGCGCCGGCTAGGAGTTCGCTGACCCCACCCTCAGGCTTTTGGCTCATGACATTGCCCTTCTCTATGACTCGCCTCTGAGGGCGCCCGGACGCCGCCACACGGACTCGCGCGGCGTCTCGCCACGCGGAGGGTATACGCTCCGGTGGCGTCTGAACGCACCCTCACTCAACTGCTTATCAATCCCTCGAAAAGATCGACTGGTCATACCACTCAGCGTCATCGCGGATGACACTAACAAAGTCGCCTGTGAGTGTCAACAGCGTTAGCGCCTGCCTCATTTCCGTGAAGCGTGGCAGCTGACACGCCACGCACGCTCGCGGGCGAGCAAATTTGTCGCACAGTGACGGGCAAAATCAACGCTCGGCCGCTACCAGTAGCAATCGATCGGGTCCCACCCGATCCCTGTGGCGACGTGAATTGCCCGATGCTTGACAGGCTTCATCGGAGGATCTCATACTGCCACTGGTATGACCAGAGGGGCGTGAGATTGGTATGACCACCGCAGGTCGCCGCCAGCGCACCGCGCGATGGATGTGAGGGGGCGGCAATGATGGACGCAGGCGAGTCTCGACGGCGTCGGTCGGATGGCGCGGCAGAGCGCATCATCCAGCTGATCACTTCCGGCCCACTCGAGGTTGGCGACAAGCTGCCGGGGGAGCGCGAGCTGGCGCGCAGCCTGGGCGTCAGTCGCTCGCTGGTACGCGAGAGCCTGCGCACCGTAGAGTCGTTCGGGTTGATCGACGTGCGCCACGGCGTCGGCGCGATCGTCACCAGCACCACCATGCCCACCGCCATCACCCCGGGCGAGAAGCGCGCCGCCGAAGACCGCGCCGAGGAGCACGATGCCGGCAAGGCGGTGTTGACGCATCTCGAACGAACCACCATTCTCGACATCCTCGAAGCGCGCGAGATCCTCGAGCTCGACATCGTCGAACTCGCCTCAGAGCGCATCACCGAAGAGGAAAGCGAGTGGCTGCGCCGCGCCGCCGAGCGCAATGATTCCTGGAGCGACAATCGGGAGTTTCACGTTACTCTCGCCGCGACCACCCACAACTTCATGCTGGAGCGGTTGATCACCATGCTGCTCGATCTGCTGGGAGATGCGCACCAGCGCGAGCACTACCCGTCGCCGGAGACCGCAGCCACGCTTCTGGAGCAACATCGTGGCATCGCCGAGGCAGTCATCGGCAAGGACGCGCAACTCGCGCAGCAGCTCATGCGCGAGCACTTCCGGCAAACCCGACAAACCATCGTCTGGAACAAGGGGTAAGGCGAACTTGGCAGGAACTGAGCCATGCTGAAGATCCGATCGGTCGAGGCTATCCCGCTGAATGCTAGCCTTCGACACACGCTGCGGTTCGGCACCGTCGACCGCAAGCAATCGCAGAACGTCGTGGTGCGGATCACGACGGAGGATGGCCTGGTGGGCTACGGCGAGGCCTGCCCGGTCCCGGCCTTCACCCGCGAGACGCAGGCCTCGATCACGGCGCTGATCGAGGGCGAGCTTCAAGATGTCCTCGTGGGCGTCGACGCGCTGCAACGCGACCCGCTGCTGGAGCGGCTCGAAGCACTCCTCCCGGACCAGCCCTTCGCGCTCGCGAGCATCGACATCGCCCTCTGGGATCTGGCTGGGCGCGCCTTGAACGTCCCGGTCTCGACGCTGCTGGGCGGGCGCTTCCGCGAGCGCGTCGACGTGCACGGCTCGATCGGGATCGGCGATGTCGAAGAGATGGTGGTCCAGGCACAGGGTCAGGTTGGGATGGGGTACCGCGCGCTCAAGCTCTACGCCGGGCGCGACGCGCTCGACAGTGACCTGGCCAGGCTGCGCGCGGTGCGCGAAGCTGTCGGCCCGGACATCGCATTCATCCTGGATATCAACGGGCTCTGGGACGCCGAGACCTGCCTGCAGGCGCTGCCGGCGCTCGATGAGCTGGGTGTCATCGCCCTCGAGCAGCCTCTGACGCCGGATGATGTTGCCGGCCAGGCTCAGGTGACGGCCGCGGCCCCGATGGGCGTGGCGGCGGACGAGGCGGTGTTCACCCCAGCCGATGTGGTGAGCATCGGCATGGCCCGGACGGCCAGTGTCATCAATCTGGGGCTGAGCAAGCTGGGCGGGCTGCGGCGGTCGCGGGCCTGCGCCACCGTCGCTGCCGCGGCCGGTTTGGGAACGCTGGTGGGCAGCGTCGTCGAGCTCGGGATTGCCACGGCGGCCGGGCTGCACCTGGCTGCCTCATTGCCCGAGCTGGAGTATCCCACCTACCTCGTCGGCCCGTTGAAGTATGAGCAGGACATCGCCGCGCAGCCGCTGGAGTTGGTTGACGGCACGGTGGCGATCCCGAGCGGCCCAGGTCTGGGAATTGAGGTCGACGAGGAGGTCTTGCGCCGGATGGATATGCGGAGCTAGGGGAGCGATATGAGCGTCTCATCGGCGGTCAATCAGGTATTTCGCAGGGGCATCCTCAAGGCCACGACCAACGGGATGGTCCAGCGCTTCGTCACGCGTTACGGCATGCAGCTCGGCGCGGCGCGCTACGTTGCCGGGGAGAATCTGGACGAGGCCGTCGAATCATTGCGGCGGCTGGAGCGGCAGGGATTCAAGACCAACACGACGATCTTCGGAGAGCACCTCGAAGACGAGGCCAGCGCAAACGCGATCGCCGACGAGTACCAGAGAGTCATCGCGCGCCTGCACGAGGAGGGGCTGCGGACCAACATTGCCCTCAAGCCCACCCACGTCGGACTGAACGTCAGCCAGGAACTCGCATTCCTTAACATCAGCCGGCTGGCTGACAAAGCCGCTGAGGTCAACAATACGATCCGCATGGACATGGAAGACTCGCCCTGGGTAGACGGCACCCTGGGGCTGTACCGCCAGCTGCGTGAATCCGGCCGCGACAACGTCGGGACGGTGCTCCAGGCGTACCTGTATCGCACTGAGGCGGATCTGGAATCCCTGCTGCCGTACGCCCCGAACCTACGTATCGTCAAGGGCGCCTACCTCGAGCCGCCGGAGATCGCCTATCCCAGCAAGGCCGACGTCGATCGCGCTTATGTGCGGATCACCGAGCGCGCCCTGCTCGGCGACGGCTACACCGCGATCGCGACGCACGACAGGCGCATCATCGAGCATTTCGTCGATTTCACCTACCAGCACAAGATCCCTCGGGAGCGCTTCGAGTTCCAGATGCTCTACGGGATCGCCACCGACCTTCAGCTGCAGATGCTGCGCCGCGGGTACACTGTCCTGATCTCCACCAATTACGGCATGGACTGG
This sequence comes from Thermomicrobiales bacterium, assembly GCA_035304105.1. Taxonomy (GTDB): domain Bacteria; phylum Chloroflexota; class Chloroflexia; order Thermomicrobiales; family CFX8; genus JAUIIK01. The sequence goes on from DATGQR010000139.1 coordinate 13,082, forward strand.
TACCCCTACTTGATGCGCCGGATGGCCGAGCGCCCGGCTAACCTCTTGTTCGTCGCCCGCCATGCCATCCGCCGCCCGGCCCGGAACGGCGCGTCGCCCGGCTGATCCTAAGACGGCTCGGAACCCCCCGCGTTTGGGCAGGGATGCACCCCACGAAGATGGCGATCGCCCCGTCGCCGTCGCGCTTCGTGCTGGTCGCCCCGTCATCCGAGATCTGCGCCATAATTGAATAGGGTTGAGTACGGTTTGGCGTCGCTCATCGCGGTTTGCGCCACATGAGCTTCACGCACTGCGAGCCCGTGTCGCACGCTCGCTCAACTGTGAGCAACCCGTGATATGAAACCTCCGATGTTCCGCGCGGCGCCGGCGCCCCGGCCCAGTTCAGCGGGGCTTGTCCGCTCAGGTGGCACTCGCACAGCTGGCGTCCGAGCCTCTGGCGCCGATCAAACAGGTGTCGCGGTAGAGAGGAAGTCCGGCCCGATGCATCAAACTCAGATGCGCTACAACGACGTGCGGCATCTCCCGAATGCCCTGGAAACTCTAGAGTCCTTGCCCGAGACGGGGCATGGCCTGCTCTCGGTCGTGCTGGATACGTCGGTGTCCCGCGTGCCGGGGCAGGCGTATCTGCTGTTCTTTCGTGACGCGGCGCGCGACGTCCGGAGCGAGGTCGAAAAGCGCTCCCCCGATGAGTTGAAGGACTTCGACGCCGCCGTCGAGCGAGTCGACTACTTTCTCTTGCACCAGTTCTCGCCCCGCAATCCCGGGCTGGCGCTGTATGCCTCCGCGAATCCCGAGTACTTCCTGGCCGTTCCGTTGCCTGACCGGCCGGCTGAAGAAGTCGTCTGGGATCGTCAGCCCCATGTTGCGCCCCTGATCGAGGCGCTCGACGAGTACGAGCGCGTGGCGGTCGCGCTCACCGACAAGCGCCAAGCACGGATCTTCACCATCTTCCTGGGCGCGATTACACTCGAGGAAACTATCGAGAGCGAGTTGGAGGGCAGGCACGATCCCGGCGATTGGCCGCGCCGTGTGCGGGCCTCACGCACACGTGTGGGACGCCAAACGCCCGGTAAGGCGGGCACGATCGCCTGGAGCGGTATGGCTCAGGCCCGGCAGCAACGTCGCCATCTGGAGCAGGCACGCTCTCACGCCCGCCAGGTGGCTGGAGCGCTGATGGACCTGCTGCGCGACAAGCCCTTCGATCGCCTGTTCCTTGCCGGGCCGGAAGAGGCGGTCAGCCTCGTAGAAGACGTCCTGCCACGGCCGCTGCAGGCGCGGCTGGCCGATTCACTATCGATTCCCGTCCACGCGAGCGAAGCCGAGGTGCTCGAGGAGGCCCTGCGCGCGGCCGAGGAGATCGAACGTCGGGGGGAGGTGGCGATCGTGCAACGGTTGCTCGAGGCTATCGGCGCGCGAACCGCAGCCCTCGGGCTCGAGCCGACGCTGCGCGCGGCTAGCGATGGGCGCGTCGCCACTCTGGTTGTAGGCCCGGAGCTGGATGCAGACGTGCGTGCCTGCCTGGAGTGCGGGCAGCTCACGACGGAGACGCCGAACTGCCCCCGCTGCGGAGCGACCCTCGTCGGCGTCGACGATCCACGCGAGCGTCTCATTACCGAGGTACTCGGGCAGGGCGGGCGCATCGAAGTCGTCTCGGGTGAAGCCGACGAGCTTCTCACGAAGCACGGTGGGGTTGGTGCGTTCACGCGCTACTAGCCGCTGCCCGCTATGGATGCTCTGATGTGGAGAGGGAAGAGCCATGCAGGAACCAACGACCAACATTCAGATCCGAGGGTTTGATCTTAATGACCTGGAGCAGCGCCGGATCAACCGCCGGCTCCAGCACCTCATCAAGCGATTGCAGCTCGACGGGGCCGATCCCGTCATCGACCTGACGCTCGATTGGCATCCGCTTCAACGCCGGGTCACGTCGCGGTTGCGCGTGCGGCACGCGCCCATCGGCCACCAGCTGGTCGCCGATGCTTCATCGCCGAGGGCCGACGAATCGGTTCGCATCGCAACCGACCGGATCGAGCGCCAACTCAACCGGCGCCTGGCGGTTCAACGCGGAGAGCCGGGCTACCGCGCGACCAGTCGACGCGAGCGATACCGCAGCCGCCGCGCGCGTGCCCTGGCCGCGAACGCGGAGCAGGCATTGGAGAGCGCGGATGCCGATGTGCCCGAGGAGGAGTACGCGCCCGAGGCGATCGACATGGATCCTCGCGAGCTTCCGCCCGAGGAGTAGCCCCGCCGGACACTTCTCGACGCCTTTGCGCAGTTGCAGCCGGTACGCGCGCTGTGCGGTCGCGTATGACCTTCAATGCGGGCCTGGACAGCGCCGAGGACGTGGTCGTCACCGAACGAACTGGCGGCTTCTTGCCACGCCGCTCCTCCGGGGCCTCGTTCGGCGCGGGCGATCCACTCGCGCCGAACGAAACCCGATCACCTACCAACCGGACCCCATGCGGTGCCTGCACTGCATCGGGTCTCGTCATTTGATCACCGGGATTTGAGGCGAGGGCTAGGGGCGGCCATCGGTGTGGCTGTTGAAGCGGTATTCCAAGGGCCGAAGCAGCCAGCCACAGTGCATGAGACGGCGACACCTCTGTGCCGCCGTCTCATGCATTGTGGCGGAAGCGACGGGATTCGAACCCGCGATCTCCACCTTGACAGGGTGGCGTGTTAGGCCGCTACACTACGCCTCCACGCAGCGATGGAACCATACCATTCAG
>DATGQR010000140.1:0-8396 GCA_035304105.1 Thermomicrobiales bacterium
TGTCCGTCTCGCGGTCGACCTGCGCCAGCGCTTCGGGGTCGGGAATGGCGTCCAGCGCCGCGCGCTTGCCCGCGAGGTAGCTGGTGAAGTAGTCCGCGTGAGCGCCCCGCCTGAGCTCCAGCTCGACGGCGACTTCGGCCAACATTTCGGCGGCGAACTGGCGCACCAGTTCGTGCAAATCGAATCGGCCGCGGGCATCGCGGCGCACCAGCGAGCGGTCGACCAGGGCACCCAGCTCTGGCAGGCCGCAACCGGCAACGGCCTGCGCGGCGTCCAGCTCCCAGCCGCCCCGAAACACCGAGAGGCGCGCCAGCGCGCGGCGCGATTCCTCGCTCAGGAGCTCGTAGGTTTGCTCGCAGACGACCCGGATGCTGCGGTGACGGTCGGCAATGCCGGGCGCGTCGGAGCTGAGCAGATCCTGGTCGTGCGTGATTCGCGCGGCAATCTCATCGACGTCGAGGGCGCGCGCCCAGGTCGCAGCGAGTTCAATCGCCAGCGGGTGGCCGTCGACGCTCCGGCAGATCCGGGCGATGGCATCCCGATCCCGCTCGATGTCGAGTCCCGGCTGAACGTCGTGGGCGCGCTCGGCGAACAACCGGCAGGCCGGGTACGATAGCGGATCGGTGGCGTCGCCAGGTGCGGGATAGGCCAGCCCGCCGAGCGTCACAACCTGCTCGCCGGCAGCCCCAAGCCGCTCCCGGGAGGTGGTCAGCACCGCTAGCCCCGGGGCGCGTTCCAACAGCCAGAGGAGCAGGCTGCTCCCGGCCACCAGCGTCTCCAGGTTGTCGAGGACGAGCAGCAGTGCCTTGTTGCTCAGGTAGCCAGCGAGCAACTCGTGGGGCGGTTGCTGGGCTTCGAACGCGTACCCGAGGGTCGCGGCGATGCCGTTGACCAGCAGATCCTCGACCTCACCTGGCCGGTTGGGGGCGGCGCCGGTGAAAGACGTGAATGCGGCGCCATTCGGAAAGCGCTCACCGTAGCGCTCAAGCGCCGCCAGCGCGAGCCGCGTCTTGCCGCTGCCGCCCGGTCCGAGCAGCGTCACCAGCCGCGCGCCGCCCGGGCGCAGCAGGTCGCCGAGCTGCGCCAGCTCGGTCTCGCGGCCAATGAAGCTGGTCAGCGGCGTTGGGGGAGCCGGCAATCGCGGACCGCGCGGCGATGGGACGCTCTCTCGCGGTCGGGGCGCTGGCGATGGCGCGGCGTCCGGCGTCTCACGCAGCCGGGCGTAGAGCGCCTGCGTCGTGGCATCCGGTTCCACGCCGAATTCGGCCTCGAGCATCTTCCGGCAACGTTCGTACTGGGCCAGTGCCAGGCTGCGCTCGCCAAGCGCGGCGTAGACCTCGATCAGCCGCCGATGTGTCTCTTCGCTCCATGGTGCGATTTCCAGGCAGCGGAGCAGCACCGTCCGGGCTTCCGGCAGCTCACCGTGTTCGATGAGCTGCCCGGCCAGCCACAGGCCCAGTGACATCCCCGCCTGGTTCAGCCGCTCCCGCTCGGCCCGCATCCATTCCTCGAACTCCAGCGCGTCGCCAGATTCGAAGCCGGCCAGGAACTCGCCGCGGTAGGCTGCCAGCGCGGCCCGCGCCTCCGCCATCTCCGGTTCACCCCGCTCGACAAGCGCAGCCAGGCGGTTGGCGTCGCAGATGACCTCGATGCCGGGCGCGATCCCGACCTCAGAGCGGTTGGTTCGGAGGATGTCGCCCAGCCTGGAGCGCAGCGCCGTCAGCGCGAGACGCAGGTTGGCGCGCGCGCGTTCCTCCGGCATCTCGCCCCAGAGCAGCCCGGCCAGCGCCGAGCGGCTATGCGCCCGGCTGGTTATTGCCAAATAGACGAGGAGCGCCTGAGCCTTGGCGGGCAGTGGCCCCGCTGGTTGGCCATCGATGCTGATCTCCAGCGCCCCCAGGGTATGGATGTCGATCCTCATCGAGCCTATCCGGTGATCCCACCCGCCGGTTGGGATGCCCGGCGGACCCATAAACGCACTGCTAACGATGGATAGACGTGCAGATCATAGCCTAGGTCGCGGATGACCTCTCTGCCATCAGTCCAGGCAACGGTGAAAGTGGGGCACGTGATGGGCGCGAAGACGATCGACGAGCGGGTGACGGCTCACATCGAGGGCGATTTCGTGATCTTCGTCATCGGCATGCGAATCAATAAGCTCTGGAAGGTTCACAAGTGGTGGCCGGTCTTCAGCGCCATGCCGCGCATGCTCAAGGAATTGCAGGCCGACCCCAACTCCGGGCTGCTGGGCTACCGCTCGGCGCTTCCCCAGCTCTGGTTCGTCCAGTACTGGCGCTCCTTTGAGCACCTCGAAGCATATGCTCGCAGCAAGGATGGCAAGCACTGGCCGGCCTGGCTGGAGTTCAACCGGCGGATGCGCGACTGCCGCGGCGACGTCGGCATCTGGCACGAGACCTACCTGGTGCGCGCCGGCGAGTACGAAGCCATCGCCAGCGGCATGCCACCCCAGGGGCTCTTCGCCATCGGCGACCTCCTCCCCGCCACCGGCCACCGCTCGTCCGCCGCGAACCGGCTGCGGGTGAGGGTGTAGGTTGTCGGAAGAGGCTCCCACCCCCGGCCGCGGCCCAGAGGGCACCCCGCTCGCACCCGCTGGGTGATTGGGAGAGGGAGCCAGGGGAGGGAGGGGCTTCCCTACAACCTACATACTACGAACTACAACCCAATCACTAAGGAACCCAGACCATGCCGTCCGGATGGACGCCAGCGGGGATGCGGCGGACCTCGGTGAGCGTGCGGAGGTCGAGTTCGGAGATGTCATTGGTCTTGTTGTTGGTGACCCAGGCGCGGTTGCCGTCCGGGGCCATGACGATCTGGCCGGGCCAGCGGCCGACCGGGATGCGCTTGATCTCCCAGGGCTGGCGGGTGACGGTGGCGCGCTCCCACCGGTGGGCGATGACCGAGACATCGTGCGAGAGGCGGTTGGAGATCAGCACAAGCTCGCCGTCATGGGTGAAGCTAGCGCGTACCGGCAGGCTGCCGACCTTCAGCTCCCAACGGCGCTGGTAGTCACTATCATCGATCACGTAGACGCTGTCGTCGTGCTGGTTGGCGACGTAGAGCGTGCCCTCCAGCGGATGCACCGCCACGCCCTCCGGCCCCGGGCCGACCGCGATCTGGTCGATGACCTCCAGCTTTGCCGTGTCGATCACCGTCACGACGCCGGACTCGATGTTTGGGATGTATGCGCGGCCGCCGTCCGGGCTGAAGTGCACCATGTGGCTGAGCCGGTGCTGGGTCGGGATCACGGTGATCAGTTGGTGGTCGGTGAGGTCGTCCGGGTTGCGCTCGAAGATCCAGACGCCGTGCGAGCGGGTCGCCGCGACCCAGAGCTGCCGGCCGTCGTCGCTGATTTCCAGGCCGTGGGGGAAGCGCCAGTGCTCGTCGCGGATCGTTGCGACGACCAGGCGGCTGTCGAGGTCGATGACGGAGATCGTGTTGTCGCCGGCGTTGGAGACGTAGGCCGCCCTGCCGTCCGGGCTGACGATTGCTTCGTGTGGGTTGAGGCCGACGCTCAATGTCTTCGCGATCTCGCCCGAGACGTCGTCAATGAACATCACCGAGCGGTCGTCCTTATTCAGCGCCAGCAGCATTCCCGAACCCCTTCTCATCCTCATACAGCCCGCGGCACAGCACCACGCGCCGCCCGAGCTACCTCATACCGGGTCCCTATCCCCTGATCCCTCTTCTTGTTACCTTTATAGCAAGGAGACGGGAGTGAATGATGACGAACCCAGACAATAGACCAGTGCGCGTGCGCTTCGCGCCCAGCCCGACCGGTGACCTGCACGTCGGCGGCGCGCGCACCGCGCTCTTCACCTACCTTTTTGCCCGCCAGCACGACGGCGCCTTCATCCTGCGCATCGAGGATACCGACCAGAAGCGCTACGACGAGTCGAGCATCACCTCGATCACCGAATCGCTGCGCTGGCTGGGCCTGCACTGGGACGAAGGGCCGGATGTCGGCGGCCCGCACGGCCCCTACTTCCAGAGCCAGCGGCTCCACCTGTACCGCGAACACGCCGACCGCCTGCTGGCCAAGGGCTACGCATACGAGTGCTTCTGCTCGCCGGAGCGCCTGGCCGCGCTGCGCGAGGAGCAGCGCAAGGCCGGCCGGCCACCGGGCTATGACCGCCACTGCCGCAACCTGAGCGATGAGGAGCGCCAGGCCTTCCGTGACCAGGGCATCACCCCGGTCATCCGCCTGAAGGTGCCGCTCGACGGCACCACCAGCGGCTACGACCTGCTGCGCGGCGCGATCACCTTCGAGAATAACAAGCTCGAGGACGCCGTGCTGCTCAAGTCCGACGGCTACCCGACCTACCACCTGGCCGTCGTCGTCGACGATCATGACATGGGCATCACCCACGTCACCCGCGGCGAGGAGTGGATCCCCTCGATGCCGCTACACCTGATCCTCTGGGATGCCTTTGGCTGGGAGCGCCCGGTCTTCGCTCACATGCCGACGATCCTCAAGCCGGACGGCAAGGGCAAGCTCTCCAAGCGCGAGGGCGCGGCCAGCGTGCTCGTCTTCCGCGACAAGGGCTATCTGCCCGAGGCCATGGTCAACTACCTCGCCCTGGTCGGCTGGGCCTATGACGACCGCCAGGAGATCTTCTCGATGGACGAGCTGATCGAGAAATTCGACCTGGAGCGGGTCAGCCCCAGCCCGGCGCGCTTCAATTACGAGAAGCTCGACTGGATGAACCAGTACTACATCAACCACATCCTCGAGGTAGAGGATCTCGCCGGTCGCGTCATCCCGCTCCTGAAGCAGGAGGGCCTGATCGGCGACGCGCCGGAGGGCTCGGAAACCTACAAGCTGGTAGTCGACGCCGTTGGTCTGGTCAAGGACAAGATGAAGTTTCTCACCGAGGGACCAGACCTGATCAGCTACTTCCTGGTCGAGCCGCCGGACTACGACGCCGGGCTCCTGGTGCCCCGCAAGACCGAGCCTGCCGACGTGCTGCGGGGCCTGGAAGCCGCCCGCGCCGCCATCGCCGAGGTTGGCACGGAGGATGAGGCGGCCCTCGAAGAGCGCCTGCGCGCCGTTGCCGACGAGCTGGGCCTCAAGGCCGGCCAGCTCTTTATGCCCATCCGCGTCGCCGTCACCGGCCGCACGGCCTCCCCGGGTCTCTTCGAGACGCTCCGGGTGGTGAACACCGAGCGCTCGCTGGCCCGCATGGATCGAGCGATCGAGAAGTTGAAAAGCCATGTAGCGGTGGAGGCGGATTAGATTCCCTCCCCCGGCCGCGGTTAGGGGAGGGGGCCTGCCTCCCCTGACTCCGCAGCGTCACCGCCTTCAGCCTCATCCTGCAGCGCCGTGAGCAGGCGTTGCAGGAGCGACCTGAGCGTCTCCAATTCCTCGTGGCCGATCAGCTCCGCCCAGCGGGCCTCGACCCGCGGGCCGGTCGACTGGGCGATGCGTGGGACGTCCCGGCCGCGCTCGGTAAGGAAGACCAGCTTTGCCCGCCGGTCGTTCGGGTCGGGGCGGCGCTCGACGTAGCCAAGCTTCTCCAGTCCCTGAACCGCCTGGGCCATCGTCTGCTTGCGCACTCTGGCCAGCCGTGCCAGCTCCGCCACCTGGATACCTTCCTCGGGAACGAACGGGAAGACACTAGCGTGTGGCGGGCGGATGTCGTCGATGCCGGCTTCGCGTAGCGCCGCGTCCATAGCGTTGGCCCAGTGCTGGTAGGCGAGGCGCAGCAGCAGGCCGAGCAGGGCGTGCGGATCCGGTTGATCGTGCGAAGACATATAGACAGCCACCTGTCTATCTGTTAGTATGGTCAGGCGCCTGACTATGGTGTCGGCGCCAGTCAACCAATCATAGAGGAGGTTGAAAATGGTCGATGTACGACCCGTTCCACCGCCGTTTGGCCAGATCGTCGGACAAGCGCAGCAGGCCTTGCGTGGTTTGCTCGATGAGGTGCTCGAAGCCGCGAGCGTGAGCCACCCCACCTGGCTCACCCTGAACCTGCTGGCGGTCCAGGGACCGACCATGCCCACTGAGCAACTGCGCCGCACGCTCGCCGAAGGCCTGAGCATCGAGCTGTCCGAAGTCTCGGAGCTCCTCAGCGGCCTGGAAGCGGCCGGCCACATCGAGCTACGCGGCTCGTCGGCCGGCGACGAGGTGGCGCTGACCAACGCTGGCTCCGCGCTCTACCGCGACTTGCGCGCCGGTGTCGACCGCCTGTCCGCCAGCGCCCTGGCCGGTATCCCGCAGCACGACATTGAGACGACGGTCAACGTGCTCAAGCGCGCCCGGGAGCAGGCTCAGGACCTTCGCGCCCGCGCCGCCTCGGCGTGAGCCTTCCGTAGCACTTCAAAGGCGTCGGTCTCCTCGCGCTCCCCGCGGGAGGCCGGCGCCTTCATCTTGACCAGCACCGGGAAGTTCACCATCTGCCCGGAGAGGATCGCCTCCCCGACGTCCAGGTCCGGCAGCAGCTGTGCCTCGTCCTCGCCCAGGCTCTCGATCACCCGCCGCACGAAACGCTGATCATCCGGGTTGATCATCCTCATAATGATGAACGAGTTACACATCGCCAGCGTCGTCTCATCCAGCCGCGACGGCCGCTGGCTGATCAGCGTCAGTCCCACATTGAACTTGCGGCCTTCCTGGGCGACCTGCTTCGTGAGCGCGATCGAGCGCTGGATGGCGATCTCCGACGCGCTCGATGGGACGAAGTTGTGCGCCTCTTCGATGACCATGTTGAAGGGGTATTTCACCTTGCCTTGGACCCGGCCGTGGAAGAGATCCCCCGCGATCAGCGAGTAGGCCGTTGCCTTCAGCGTGTCGGGGTAGCCGGCCATCATGACGACGGAGATCTGGCCGTACCGCACCAACTCGCTCCGGTCGGCCGGCAACGGCACGCTGCCTTGCGGCGAGCGCAGGCGGTTGATATCCGCGTTCTTCTTCAGTTCGAACGAAGCGCGGCGCAATTGGCGCGCCAGCACCCGAAAGCTGCCGAACTGCTGTTGGGGGATCTGGTTGATCTGGCTGAATCCGAGGTCGGCCAGCGCGCGCTTGCCTTCGGCGTCCTTGTTGGTGAGAGCTGTATGCACCGCCTCAGCAAGGTGGCTCAGCGCGAAGAGATCGGAGCGCAGCGGGTATTTCCGGATGTTTTCGTTGCCGGTGATCGCGAACAGCGTTTCCTCCAGCTTGCCGGAGCGGAGATTATCGTCGCTGATCACGCGGCGCGCCGCCCGGAAGAGCATCGAGAAGCCCTCGACCTGTGGCGCCGACATCTCCTCACCTGCGAGGCTCTCGATGAGCGCCTGTGCATCGTCGGGCGACTCGTCAAGGATCGGGATGTGCGTCTGGTATAGCTTAACGCGGTCCTTCAGGGCGGGAACCTCGGCCAGGCCGGTGTACTCGCCGTGGGGGTCGAAGATGACGATCGGGTAGTCGCGAGCTGCCAACTCCTCGATGATCCGGCGGGCCGTCCAGCTCTTGCCGGCGCCGGTCATCGCCAGGATCGCCAGGTGCCGGCTCACAATCGCATGACCGTCCACTGCCACGTCGATGTCGGACCGAGTCGAGAGCGTGGCGAGGTCCAGCGCCCGGTCCTGGCGCTCGGCCAGATCACCGATCAACACCCGCTTGATATCTGCCGCTGCCGGCCGGTAGGCGCTGGAAACCGGCTGGGGCGGATAGCGCAGGCTGCCCAGCCGGCCACCGCGCTCGCCGCCGATCGGCTCGGCGCCCAGCACCTGGCAGACGGCGGTGACCATCTCGCGGCTGAGCGAGACGACCGTGTCGAAGGGGTTGGTGCCGGTCCCTGCCAGCTCGTGGGCGGCCTCGTGCGGGAAGAGCGGGTTGAGCCGCTCGATGCGCTGGATCTTTGCCCAGACACGCAGTCGCTCCGGCTCCGGGTTCTCGGACGTTGGCCGGAAGCTGACGTCGACGGCGACGATGTCTTGCTCGCGCACCGCCTCGTGGGCGACCGCCATGCGGAACTCGCGGCTGGTGCTCTCGCCAATCAGCGTGCCGACGTGCTGAGCCTGGTTCGTGCTGCCGTTGGGTGTGATCGCGCTCATGCGGGTGCTCCTAAAGCTGTGGGCGGAACAGCCAGTCGCGGCCGGTCATGTAAATGGACTGAATGATCATGCGGCGCAGTTGCCGGTCGGTGATTTCACCGCTCATCAGGCTAGCGCTCAGGTGGCGGCGGATCAGCTTCGCGTAGGCGTCGGTCAGCCAGGCGGGCACGCGGGCATAGCGGTCGACGACGTCCAGCCCCACCGGGAAGCCGTAACCGGGCAGCAGCCGCGCGTAGAGGTAGGCGCGCCTGGCCGCGTCGTGAATTTGATGTGCGCCGAGCGCTGGAAAGACCTCGATGCGCATCGGCGGCGTGGTTTCCGAGGTATGCACGTAGGTTGCT
>DATGQR010000141.1:0-5148 GCA_035304105.1 Thermomicrobiales bacterium
ACGCAGGCAGGCGCCGGTCAGGCCGTAGTCGAGCGCCGCTTCCGGCTCGATCACGCCGACGCCGCGGGTGCGGGCGATCCAGATCGGGTTGTCGGAAAGCAGGTCTTCCCAGTCCTGCTGGGCCGGGGGAAACTCGACCAGCAAGCGCTCGATCTTCTCGATCGTCGAGGGCTTGAGATCGCGCGAGAAGCCACCGACCTCCATCATGTTGGTCGTCAGCCGCGCGCCGCAAAACTCCTCGAAGATGTCGAGGATCTTCTCACGCTCGATGAAGGTGTAGAGCGCCATCGAGAGCGCGCCGATGTCGAGCGCGTGGGTGCCCAGCCAGACCATGTGGGCGGCGATGCGGCTTAGCTCGGCCATGATGACGCGAATGTACTGGGCGCGCTCCGGCGCGACGATGCCGCACAGTTTCTCGACGGCCAGGATGTACCCCAGGTTGTTGAGCGGCGCGGCCGTATAGTCGGTGCGGTCGGTCCACGGCGTGAACTGGGTATAGCGCTTGTTCTCGCCGATCTTCTCGACGCCGCGGTGCAGGTAACCAATGAGCGGGTCGGCGTGGATGATCGTCTCGCCGTTGAGCGTCAGCAGGAGCCGCATGACCCCGTGGGTCGACGGGTGCTGGGGGCCCATGTTGAGGACCATCTCGCGCTTGCCACCGCCCAGGTCGCGGTCCTCGTAGACATCCCAGGTCCCGAACGTGGTGGTTGGCTGCTCGGTCGTCGACATGGCTAGAGCCTCCGGAAATCCTTGACGCGCGGCACGGCCTCGTCTTCGAAGCCGGGCTCGACGTAGGGCGTGTAGCCCCGGATGGGGTAGTCCTTGCGGAGCGGGTGGCCTTCGTCCCAGTCGTCCGCCAGCAAGATGCGGCGCAGGTCAGGGTGGCCGTCGAAGGTGATGCCGAACATGTCGTAGACCTCCCGCTCCAGCCAGCCGGCGGCGGCGTAGACGCTGGTCAGCGTCTCGATCGCCTCGCCGTCCTCGATGCCAGCCTTCAGGCGTAGCCGCCAGCGTCTCTTAATCGAGTAGAGCGTGGAGACGACGTCGAAGCGCGGCGCGGCCCGCAGGCGCAGCATATCGACCGCGGTGAGGTCCGTCAGCAGCCGGTAGGACAGATCCTGGTCGTCGCGCAGCAACAGGTGTGCATCCGCCCAGATGTGCGGCTTGAGCCGGATCGTGACCTCGTCGCGGAAGAACGAGATATCGACGACGGCGTCGCCGAAGGCGGCCGAGAGCGCGACGAAAGCCGGGTGGTCCGGCGCCAGCGGCCCCCAGAAGCCGGTCAGCACCAGCGAGGGGTGAATCCTCGCCAGGCCGGTCTTGTCGTGGGCGCTCTCGACCAGTTGCTCGCGGGCAATGTCGGTCAGCCAGGGATTGTCCTCGTCAATGACGGCGACGTCGTCCGGGGTTGCGGTCGGCTGCAGGTCGTCCTGCTGGTCGGCCATCCTGAACCTCGCTTCCAGCGGTGACTAGCGCGCAGCCGCGGTGACCGGGCGGTCCATCGCGGCTGCGGTGGCGGCGCGGTCTTCCTCGCGCTGCGCTTCGGCGGCCTCGCGGCCTTCCTTGCGCAGCACGCGGTCATACTTGATGACCTTGTTCTGCAGTTCGAGCACGCCGTAATACAGCCCTTCGGGCACGGGTGGGCAGCCGGGCACGTAGACGTCGACCGGGATGACCTGGTCAACGCCCTGGACGACGGCGTAGGTATCGAATGGGCCGCCGACGTTGGCGCACGAGCCCATCGAGATGACCCACTTCGGCTCGGACATCTGGTCGTAGAGCGTGCGCACGACCGGCGCCATCTTCTTGGTCACCGTGCCGGCCACGATCATCAGGTCAGCCTGGCGCGGCGAGGCGCGGAAGAGCATGCCGAAGCGCTCGCCCATGTCGAAGCGCGGCTGCATGGCGGCGATCATCTCGATCGCGCAGCAGGCCAGGCCGAACTGCAGCCACCAGAGGCTGGAGCGCCGCGCCCAGTTGAAGACCCAGTCGACTGAAGTCGTCAGGACGTTCTCTTCGCATCGGTTTTCCATTACACCCATTCGAGAGCACCCTTCTTCCATTCGTAGATGAGGCCACCCAGCAGCAGCGCAATGAAGATCACAGCCTGGATGTATCCGTACAAGCCCAGAGCGTCGAAGGCGACGGCCCAGGGGAAGAGGAAGATCGCCTCAATATCGAAGATCACGAACAGGAGCGCCACGACGTAGAAGCGCGGCGTGTAGCGATTGCGTGGCGGGTCGATGTGCGGAATACCGGATTCGTATGGCGCCTGCTTCCTGGGGTTGGGTTTGCTGGGACGGATGAACGAGCCGAGGACGAGCAGGGCCCCGCCCATCACGACTGCCATGATCAGCGCGACACCGATGATCGCGTAATTCTCAAGCAACACGGTGCGCATCGCTCCCGTCTAACCGCGCCGGGCGCGGGCCTCCGAATCCTCGAAAAACTATAGCACCCGGGGCAACTCAGTCCCGCTGGAAAAGGGGGCAGGCGAGGCAGTAGGGCAGCAGACGGTAGGGCTCGGTCACTGGCGGCTCGATGCCCGCCTGGCGCAGCAGGTCGATCGCCAGCGCCAGCGGCAATCCGACGACGTTGCAGTAGCAGCCATCGAAATGGGCCACTGGCAGGAAGTCCTGATCCTGGATGGCGTAGCCGCCGGCCTTGTCGAAGGGCGTGCCGGCCCGAACCGTCATCTCGATCTCGTCGTCGCCGTAAGGCCGCATCGTGACTCTGGTCGTGGCCGCGCCGACACGCAGCCGACCCTCGGTGTCGACGACGGCCACGCCGGTCGTGACGTCGTGGGTGCGCCCGCGCAGCAGCTGGAGCATGGCGATCGCCTCAGCGGCGTCGGCCGGCTTGCCGAGCAGGCGGTTGTCGAGCGACACCACGGTGTCGGCAGCCAGCACCGGCCGGCCGGGGTTGCGGCTGGCAACGACGCTGGCCTTGGCGCGCGCCAGCGCCCGCGCAAACGCCTCGGGGCTCTCGACGATGCCCGGCTCCGGCTCGTCGATCTTGGCCGGCACGACCTCGTGTTCCAATCCCAGCAACTCGAGGAATGTGCGCCGCCGCGGAGAACCAGACGCCAAGATCAGCGTGGTCATCATCAGCCCGCGAGTTCCAGCGTCGAGACCGACTCAATATGGTAGGTCTGCGGGAACATGTCGACCGGCGTGACGTCCTTGAGTTCGTAGCCGCCGTCGATCAGGGTACGCAGGTCGCGCGCCAGGGTCGACGGGTTGCAAGAGACGTAGATCAACTTGCGCGGCCGGAACTTCAGGACGGCCCGCAGGGTGCGTTTGTGGCAGCCGGAGCGCGGCGGGTCGAGGATGATCGCGTCGGGCGCGATGTCGAGCGTGTCGAGAATGTGCTCGACCTTGCTCTGGTGGTATTCGATGTTGTCGATGCCCTCGATGTTCTTGCGCGCATCGGCCACGGCCGAGGGCGATTCCTCGATCGCGACGACCAGTTTGGCGTGCGGCGCCAGCAGCTTGGCGAAGGTCCCGACGCCCGCGTAGGCGTCGACGACCGTCTCCTGGCCGGTCAGCTCAAGCCGCTCGCGGACCAATTCGACCAGCGTCTCGGCCTGCCGCGTGTTGGTCTGAAAGAACGAGGGCGCTGAGACGAAGAAGCGCTCGCCCAGCAACTCCTCCCAGTAGCCCGGCTGGCCGGACTCGACAGCGTCGGTACGCGCGCTCATGTCCGGCTGGATGAACAGCTCGCCGGTGTTCTCGCCGAGCCGGATGACGACCTGGTGCAGGCCCGCACCGTGGCCCTGGAGCCTGGCCAGCGCCTCGTTGATCTTCGGGTGCATGATCAGGCACTCGTCGATCCGCAGGAATTCGCGGTCGCCGCCGGGGCCGCGTGAGATGAAGCCCAGGCTGCCATCCTCGCCGGTCGAAAAGCGCGCGTTGTTGCGGTAGCCATAGGGCGCCGGCGAGCCGATGGTCGGGGAGACTGGCGGGTTCTCGATCTTGCCGATCCTGCGTAGCTGGTCGTGCATGACGTGCTGCTTGAGGCGCAGCTGCTCGCCATATTCGATGTGCTGCCACTGGCAGCCGCCGCAGCGCCCGAAGTACGGGCAGGGCGGCTCGACCCGGCTCTCGGCCGGGGTCAGAACCTCGACGACGCGCCCCTCCAGGAAGTGGCGCTTGCCGGCCTCGACCTCGACGAGCACTTCCTCGCCGGGGATGCCGTAATCAGCGAACACGACCTGGCCGTCGACGCGGCCCAGCGCGGCGCCCTCGAAGGCCATGTCGTCCAATGTCAGCTTGATGGTGTCGCGTGCAGTG
The DNA here is from genome assembly GCA_035304105.1 of Thermomicrobiales bacterium. Classification (GTDB taxonomy): domain Bacteria; phylum Chloroflexota; class Chloroflexia; order Thermomicrobiales; family CFX8; genus JAUIIK01. Next base: position 4,293 of record DATGQR010000141.1, read on the forward strand.
ATCTGCTTCGGTTCAGTACTCATAACCTGCCAAGTGTATGCCGCGCCGCAAGCCCCGCGCCACCACGCGGCGGCGCGCGAGCAGTGGGGCACAGCGGCTACGACGCGCGGATCGCCAGGGCGACCGAGCCGCCGGACGGGAGGAGCGAGCCGGGAGCCGGATTCTGGAAGTAGACCTCGCCGACGTCGACGATCGTGATGTTCAGGCCCGGCGGCAGATCGGCCTGGGTGATATAGACGACGTTGCCGACCTCCAGGCCGCGGTCGGCCAGCAAGGCCGTCGCCTGAGCAAGCGTCAGCCCCTGGACGTTCGGCACGCGCACGTTGCCGACGGGGCCATCGTCATCGTCCGTCGCGGTGACGGTCGGCGACGGAGCCGGCGTCGGCGTCGCGGTCGCCGGCGGGATCGGCGTCGAGGTGGGCCGCGGCGTCGGTTCCGGCCGGGTCGTCGGCGTGGGGGTCGGTCCGGTGGTGCCGGTCGGCGTCGGGGTAGCCTCGGCCGCGTCCTCAGGCACGCCGATGCCACCTTCGACGGCACTTGCATAGTCCAGGATCGACAATCGCCCCTCGTCGGTAAAGGCCTGGCCATCCTCGGCGACGGCGAGCAACGCGGCGCGCAACTCCGCCTGCTCCCTGGCCGTCAACTGGTCGCAGCGCACAGACGGCCGGGCGGCGCGGTCGACCTTGATCGTGACCGAGTTGTCGGAGGGGCGCGCCAGCCCGCCAGTCGCCAGGCAGACGTCGACCGGGATCAACCCCTCCGGCTCAGCGAACGCGCGCTCGATCGGGCGCTCGCGCACGCCGCCCAGGGTGGCGTCGAAATCGCCACTGTGGGCAGTCACCATCAGGTCGTGGAA
>DATGQR010000142.1:0-2511 GCA_035304105.1 Thermomicrobiales bacterium
TGTCAAGACCCGTTAGCCGACGGGCTGGGCCGTCTCGATCTGGTAGCCCTCGGGCAGCTCGTCCATCTCCTTGACCGTCTGCCCGAACATCAGGTGCAGGCCCCAGGGATCGCGGACGATGAAGGTGCGGTCGCCCCAGAACTGGTCGGTCAAGCCCTCGGCGATGTCGACGCCGCGGGCGGTGACCTGGTCATGATAGGCGTCGACGCCCTCGCTGGTGATGAAGAGCATCAGGCCGTCGGGGTTGAGCGCGGACGTGCCCTCCGGCGGACCGAACATCAACGTTGCGCCGGCCGGCGAGGTGACCATGAGCGTGTTGATCTTGCCATCCGGCCCGCGCATCACGAGGTCTTCGCGAAAGCCGAGCTTCTCGGTGTAGTAAGCACGCACCTCATCGATGTGGTCCGTCGCGATGATCGGCATGACCGTGATCATGCGCAGTTCCTTTCCTTAGTCCGCATCGAGCGATCGTCCTCGACCGCTTGCCTCCGCTGGCCTGGCCGTCGTTCTCGTGAAGCGATGGGCTCGGGCGTCGTCGCCCGAACGGCGGGCAGCTTGGAACCAGGCGAGGCTGCCTCGCCACTCCACTGAACGTACAACTCGACCATCTGTTCGCATTCTAGGCCTGGCATGCCTGAATGTCAAGAAGTGGCGGGGATTTGCTCGCGCGCTTGCACACCGGCTACGGGCAGCAAAAAACGATGCTATAGCCGCTCGGAGCTCGCCTACCGGAGGTCGATGATCAGATTGAGGAAGTCGTCGATCTCGGCGCGAGCATTACGCCCGATCACGACTGTCGATTCGCGCTCTTCGACGATCGCCGGGCCGGCGAAGCGCGCGCCCGGACCAAGCCGGTAGCGGTCGTAGACCGGCACGCCGACCAGCTTGCCATCCTCGGGGAGGTAGACGCGCCGCTCGCCTTTCTGGGCATCGGGCACCAGCCGGGCGAAGTCGCCATCGCCGCGCATCTGCTCCAGCGGCAGGTCCGGGCGCGGCCCACTGACGATGACGCGCCAGGAGAGCGCTTCGACCGGGTTGTCGCCAGCGCCGCGCTCGTAGAGGCGGCGGTACTCGGCTTCGAAGCGCCGCACCAGTTCCGGGATGTCATCGGCCGCCAGCCGCCCGTCTGGCATGTCGACATCGATCTCGTGGCCCTGGCCGACGTAGCGCATCTCGGCGAAGCGGCGCACGCTGATGTTGGACTCCGGCACACCGGCCGCTGTCAGGATCTGGCGCCCCTCGGCCTCCATCTCATCGAAGAGCCCGTTGACGTGGTCCCAGTCCAGGCGGTCTAGCCGACCGTAGTAGGTGCGCACGAAGTCGAAGGCCAGCGGCGCGGCCAGGAAGCCGACCGTCGAGGTGACGCCGGCGCCCAGCGGCACGACCAACCGGGGCGAGCGCAGGATCCGGGCAACGTTGAAGGCGTGCACCGGCCCGGCCCCGCCGAAGGCGAAAACCGGATAGGCGCGCGGATCTTTGCCGCGCTCGATGGCGTGGATGCGCGCCGCGCCGGCCATGTTCTCGTTGACGACCTGATGGATGCCCCAGGCGGCCGAGAGCAGATCCAACCCCAGCGGCTCCGCGACCTGCTCCATGATCGCTTCCTTGGCGGCGGCGATGTCAAGCGTCATCTTGCCGCCCAGGAAGTAGCCGGGGTCGAGGTAGCCCAGCACCAGGTCGGCATCGGTGACGGTCGGGCGCGTCCCGCCCTGGCCATAGCAGACTGGCCCGGGCATTGCGCCAGCCGACTCGGGCCCGACCTTGAGCAGCCCGAGCGAGTCGATCCAGGCGATCGAGCCACCGCCGGCGCCGATCTCAATCATCTCGATGACCGGCACCTTGACCGGCAGGCCGGAGCCCTTCTTGAAGCGATATACCCGGCTGACCTCGAAGTCGGAGGTCGTCAGCGGCTGGCCGCCGTCGATGATGCAGGCCTTGGCAGTCGTGCCGCCCATGTCGAACGACAGCAGGTTCTCCATGCCGATCCGGCGTCCGTACTCGGCAGCGGCGATCGCGCCAGCGGCCGGGCCGGACTCGATCAGGCGGATCGGGTATTTCCGCGCCGTCTCGACCGTGCAGATGCCGCCCGACGCGAGCATGATGAACAGGCTGCCTTCGAAGCCCAGCGCGGCCAGCGACTCTTCGAGACGGCCCAGATAGCGGGTGACGACCGGGCGAACGTAGACGTTGGCGATCGTCGTCGAGGTGCGCTCGTACTCGCGGATTTCCGGCACGACGTCGGACGAGGTCGAGACGATCAGGTCGGGCGCGAACTCGTTGAGGATCGCTTCGACCTGGCGCTCGTGCTCGGGATTGCGGTAGCTGTGCAGCAATGCCACGGCGACGGCCTCGATGCCCTGGGCGACCAGCTGCTCGGCCAGCGCGCGGACCACGGCCGGATCGACCGGCTTTAGTACCTCGCCGTCGGACAGCACGCGCTCGTCCAGCTCTATGCGCAGCCGGCGGGGCACAAGCGGCTCAGGCAGCTCCAGGAAGATGTCGTAGAGGTCG
>DATGQR010000143.1:0-5317 GCA_035304105.1 Thermomicrobiales bacterium
GGCCCCAGCGGCTCGTTGCCGCCGTCGACCGCGATGCAGCCGTCGAGCTGTCCGGCGATGCCGAGGCCGATGACTTCGGTCGGGCGGGCCTGGGCGTTTTCGAGGGCGGCGGCGATGGTCGGCGCCAGGGCGCCCTCCCACAGCGCGGGCGCCTGCTCCGCCCGGCCCGGTGCCGGGAAGCTCACGGCATAGCCGCTCGAGGCGCTGCCCAGGCCGCGCAGTGTCTCGTCGACCACCGTGACCTTGAGGCTCTGGGTGCCGATGTCTACGCCGACGATTCGACCGTTCACGCGGCGCAGGGGGCGTTGGCGCAGACGTCGAGCACGTCCTTGAGCCGGGACGGCATCGAGTCCCTGGTCGGCGAGAACGAGCCGTCGAAGATCGCCGAGCCGATGGTGAAGGCGTCCACCCCCGCCCGGGCCAGGGCATGCACGCGCTCGGGTCGGTCGATGCTGCCGGCCACGATCAACCCGCGGCCGCAGAGACTGGCGCGCGCCGCCCGGACCAGCTCCAGCGGGTCAGCCTCGGTCGCCCGGTAGGCGAGCAAGTCGACCCCGGCGCAGCCCGCCTCGACGAAGGCATGGCAGTCGCGGGCGATGTCCTCGGGCGTGCCGCCGAGGCTGGTGGGGTGGCCGCGCGGCCTGCCGGGAAACGGGTAATACCTGGCAAGGCCTCCTTCGAGGATCTCCCGCGCGGACTCTAGGTCCTGGCCGCCGAGGACGTAGTCGACCCCGATCTGCCGGGCCGTCTCCATGGAGCGCCGGACGCTTTCGGATGTGGTGCTCACGACTTCCATATAGGAGGTGCCTCCCGCGTCGCCGATCGCCTCGGTGATCGCTCTCATCTGGTCGCGGGACGCCCCGACGTCCTTGAAGCCCAGGTGCCGTATGCCTTGTTCCAGTGCTATATCAAGAACTTGCATTGCGTTCGGCACGGTCTGGTCGTCTTGGGTGAGCATGAAAATGAAATTCATTGCAGCGCTCCGTTCATTCGGGACGCGATTTCGCCGGGAAATCCGCGGGACGGGAATTTTGCAACACACACATTCAGGTTTGCAAGTACAACATCAATCGCTTCCTCGCGTGACACTGGCTTCGGGCGCGAACGCGCGTGCGAAATCGTCGCCGGCCTCGAGTCGGCCGGGAATCGATTCGCCAGGGTTTGCTGTTGCGGGGCCAACACAAAATGTTGAACTTACAACATTCAATGTGCTAGCGTTCACGTTCCGACGGGGACTCAATGCTTTGTTCTTTGCGCGATACCAGCGCTCGATACACGACAAATCACCAACCTGGAGGATGTTCGTCATGAAGAAATTCCTGTTCCGCACGATCGCGGCAGTCTGCGTCACGTCGCTCGGGGCAGCGGCCGCAAACGCCGGTACCATCACCGCCTACACGTCGCTCGAGGAAGACGACGTTCGCATCTACCTCGAGAGCTTCTCCGCCTCGCACCCGGACATCACGGTCAATGTCCTCAGGCTGTCCACCGGCGATCTCGGCGCACGGATGCTGGCCGAGAAGTCGAACCCGCAGCACGACTTGATCTGGGGCTGGGCGGTCACGCAGATGGTCGACCCGCGCATACTCGAGATGGTCGAGCCCTACGCGCCGAACGGCATCGACAAGGTCAACGATGTGTACAAGGATGCCGACGGCCGCTGGTTCGCCACCACCGGCTACCTCGCCGGCTTCTGCGTGAACAAGGAAGTGCTCGAGAAGAAGGGTCTGCCCATGCCGACCTCGTGGCAGGACTTGCTGAGCCCGGTGTACAAGGGCGAGCTGGTCATGCCCAACCCGGCGAGCTCCGGCACCGGCTACCTGCAGATCGCGAGCCTGTTGCAGATGAAGGGCGAGGAAGAAGGCTGGAAGTTCCTCGAGGAGCTGGACAAGAACATGGCGCAGTACATCAAGTCCGGCTCCAAGCCGTGCAAGGTGGCGGCCGCCGGCGAGTACGCCATCGGCGCCTCGTTCGCGTTCAGCGCCATCAAGCAGATCATCGAGGGCTATCCGCTCGCTCTGGTCATCCCGAGCGAAGGCGCGGGCTACGAACTCGAAGCGAGCGCGTTGATGAAGACCTCCGGCAACAAGGAAGACGCGAAGAAGTTCCTCGACTGGCTGCTCACGCTCGACGCCGCCAAGCTGTACGCCGAGCGCGCCGCCATGTCCTCGGTGCCCGGCGCCAGGGCGCCCGACGAAGTGCTCGCGGCCGGCCTGCCGGAGGACGTGCCCTCGGTGCTCTACAGGATGGATTTCGATTGGTCGGCAGCGAACAAGGAGCGTATTCTTGCCGAATGGCAAAAGCGCATCGAACGCTGATCGTCACCTGCGTACTCCCGGCGGACGACCCCGCCGGGAGCCGCATTGTCCCCTTCTGACCGGATCACCCGGAACGTGTTCCTGAGCCTGCGCGACATCGGCAAGAACTTCGGGGCCGTCGCCGCGCTCAAGAGCGTCAGTCTCGACGTGGAACACGGCTCGTTCGTCTGCTTCCTTGGTCCTTCAGGCTGCGGCAAGACCACGCTGTTGCGCGTTGTCGCGGGGCTCGAGGAGCCCGACTCGGGCGAGATACTGCTCGAGGGATCCGACCTCACCCGCGTGCCCGCGCGGCTGCGCAACTTCGGCGTCGTGTTCCAGTCGTACTCGCTGTTTCCCAACATGACGGTGGCGCACAACGTCGCCTACGGTCTCAACTGCCGCAAGTGGCCGGCCCCGCGCGTCGCCGAGCGCGTGAAGCGGATGCTCGAACTCGTGCATCTCGCCGACCAGGCGGGAAAGTACCCCCACCAGCTCTCCGGCGGCCAGCAGCAGCGGGTGGCGCTGGCCCGGGCGCTGGCTCCCGAGCCGCGCATGCTGCTGCTCGACGAGCCGCTGTCGGCGCTCGACGCCAAGGTCCGCGAGGACCTGCGCGGCGAGATCCGCGACCTGCAGAAGGAGCTCGGCATCACCACGATCATGGTCACCCACGACCAGGACGAGGCCATGGAGATGGCCGACCGCATCGTGGTGATGAGCCACGGCGTGATCGACCAGGTCGGCAGCGCCGTGGAGCTGTATACCGCACCGGCGACCCGCTTCGTGGCGGAGTTCATCGGGCGCATCAACGTGCTTCGCCTCGACGGCGACGTCGGCGGCGCGCCGGGCATAGGCGGCCTGCCCCTTCACCGTGAGCGGGGCGGGCGTTCGCGAACCATCGGCATTCGTCCCGAGGACGTCGAGATCGTGGACGAGCCCACGGCCGGCGACAACGTCTTCACCGGGCAGGTCGACAAGGTCGTCTATCTCGGCAATCTCACGCGCGTGACGCTCGACATCGCCGGGCAGAAGATCGCCCTGGAGCAGCGCGATTGCGCAGGCGTCGCCCCGGGGGCGACGCTCTCGGTCAGGATTCCGCCCGGCGCCATTCACGATCTCGAAGGCATCGACACGTGAACCAGATCGTTGCCACGGCGCGGCGCTTCGCGCCGTCGCTGGACGGCGACAAGCTGATCGTCGCGGCCTTCGCGATTATCGTCGCGGTGCCGCTGTTCGTATTCGTGGTGCTGCCGCTCGCCAGCATCCTCAAGCGCAGCTTCGCGACCGCCGAGGGTTACGGGCTCGGCAACTACGTGCAGTACTTCGGCGACGCGCGCTTCGTCGGCATCGTGGGCAACACGCTGCTGGTTGCCGCCTGTGCCACGGCCATCACCATCGTGCTGGCCTACGGCTTCGCCTATGCCATGCATCGCTCGGCGATGCCGTTCAAGCGGACGCTGGGTCTCGTCGCCCTCGTGCCGCTGTTCGCGCCGTCGCTGGTGCAGGCGCTGGGCGTGCTGTTCCTGCTCGGCCGCAACGGCATCATCAATCGCACGTTCGATCTCGGCATCGACATATACGGCTTTTGGGGAATCGTGGTCGCCGATGTGTTCTACAGCTTTCCCCACGCCTACCTGATCCTGTCCGCCGCCCTGGCGGTTGCCGACGCGCGGCTGTACGAGTCCGGGCGCACGCTCGGCGCGAGCGACCTGCGGCTGTTCTTCACCGTCACCCTGCCGTCGACCAAGTACGGACTGATGTCGGCGATCTTCATCGTCTTCACCATCGTCATCACCGACTTCGGCAACCCGATGGTGATCGGCGGCGACTACGACGTGCTGGCGACGGAGATCTACAACCAGGTGTCGGGGCAGGCCAACTTCGAGATGGGGGCCGTGATCGGAATGGTGCTGCTGGTTCCCGCCGCGATCGCGGTCGCGGTCGAGAAGTGGGTGACGCGGCGCCAGTACGCGGTGATCGGGGCGCACTCGCAGCCGCTCAGCGTCAGGCCCGACCGCCGCTTCGACAGGATCATGTTCGGTTACGCGCTGGTCATCTGCATCGCCATCCTGGCGGTCGTCGGCATCGTGTTCTTCGCCAGCTTCGTGAGGCTGTGGCCGTACAACATGTCGCTGAGCCTTCGCCACTATGCCTTCGACGTGCAGAATGGGATGCAGCCGCTTTGGACCAGCATCTACGTGTCGCTGCTGGCAGCGGTGATCGGCATCATCTTCGTGACAGGCGCGGCGTACGTCATCCACAAGATCCGCAGCCGCTGGGCCGGCGTGCTGTACTTCATGTCCATCCTCCCGGCGGCGGTTCCCGGCATGGTGCTCGGGCTGGGCTACATCCTGGCCTTCAACGACCCCGACAACCCCGTGTACATGATCTACGGCACACTGTTGATCCTCGCCATCTGCAACGTCTACCACTATCACGCCCAGGGCTTTTTGATCGCGACCACCAGCGTCAAGCAGGTGAGCGGCACCTTCGACGAGGCGTCGACGACGCTCGGCGCGGGCTTTTTGCGGACCATGCGCTCCATCACGCTGCCCATCATCTGGCCGTCGGTGATCAGCGTCGGCGTGTTCTTCTTCGTGCGCAGCATGGTGACCCTGTCGGCGGTGATCTTCCTCATCACCCCGTCGACACAACTCGCCGCGGTGTCGGTACTGCTGCTGGACGACGCCGGTAATCAGAACCAGGCCGCCGCCTTCTCGGTGTGCATCATGCTCGTCGTGGTCGCGGTGCTGGTACTGTTCCAGCTGCTCCTCAGGGCCTGCGGCGTGCGCGGCGAGTCGCTGATTCGCTGAAAGGAGAGTTGCCTGGTTTTTAATCCCTCCGTCCCCTTTTTCCGGACAACTGCTTAAAATTTAATCCCTCCGTCCCCTTTTTCCGTTATGAAACTGCTTGTCATCACTGGCGATCACACGGTCGAGGATCGGGAGAAGCTGGGGGGCCGCTACGGCGAGGAGGACTTGAAGGCGCATCGCATCATGGAGGAAGCGCTGGCGTTGCTGCCC
>DATGQR010000144.1:0-8824 GCA_035304105.1 Thermomicrobiales bacterium
CGACCGGCGAATGGTGGTTCGACCATGAAAAGCTGGCGGCCGCGATCCAGCCGATCGCCGACGCCGCGACTCGCGCGCCGACGAACCTGCGCTGGCTGGGCGGCCAGGTCGTCGCGGGCGAAGGCTCGCAGCCGGGGCTGCGCGGCGATGCCTGGGCGTCGATCCCGGCGGTGATTGATGCTCTTACCTACGGCCACGAGTTCGCCGAGTTGACCGTTCATGAGGACACCGCCTTCGATCCCGCTACGCTGGGCATCAACATCCAGCACGTACTCGGCTCGGCCTCGACCTACTACGGCGACTCCAGCGCCAACCGCAAGACCAATGTCGAGGTCGCGGCGCGCGCGCTCAACGGCGCGATGATCCCGCCGGGCGGTACCTTCTCGTTCAACGACGCGATCGGCGGGACGGCGACGCTGGAAGACGGCTACATGATGGGCTACGGGATCGTCGCTGAAGGCGGCGAGGTGCTGACCGTGCCCTCGGTGGCCGGCGGCATCTGCCAGGTGTCGACGACGACCTTCCAGGCTGCCTTCTGGGCCGGTATGCCGATCGTCGAGCGCTCCTGGCATCTGTACTGGATCCCGCGCTACGGTAATGGCGTCGGCGGCCTGCAGGGCCTGGACGCCACCGTCGACCCTGACTACGGGCTGGACTTCAAGTTCCACAACCCGACCGACCAGTGGCTGGCGATCTCGGCCTGGGCCGATGGCCAGTACATCGGCGTCGAGGTCTGGGGCGTGCATCAGGGCTGGACGGTCGAGGTCGAGGGTCCGGAGATCACCAACGTGATCGAGGCCAGCGACGAGATCATCCGGCGCACGGATGAATCGCTCAACCCGGGCCAGGAGGTCTGGGTCGAGAACGCCGAGGACGGCTTCACCGCCGCGATTCACCGCGTCGTCAAGGACAGCGACGGCAACGTGCTGGACGACCACGTCTTCACCAGCTTCTACCAGCCGGCCAGCAACGTCGTCCTCGTCGGCCCGTAGGCTTCGCCCCGAGGGACCGATCTACAGCAAGCAATCATCGGGGGTGGGGTCGAACCCCACCCCCGTTTTTCATGTTCGCCTGGCGCCCGGCGACCGATTACAGCCCGTGCACGTCTTCTTGCCGCGCCACGTGCCCTGGACCCAGAGGGGACCCTCGTCGAGGGATCTCGCTGACGGCCTGAGCGGTGGTGTGCCCCTTCCATCGCCTTGCGAATCACCTGACCGCGCATTGGAACATTGCCTGCACATCATCGTAGGGGTGGAGCTTGTCTCCACCCGTATTCGACCACGACCATGTTGCCGGGTGGAGACAAGCTCCACCCTACGGTCGTTGAGCGGGAGGACGATCCACTGCCATTTACGGTCGGCGCGGGAAAAGAGAACGCCTCCCCGTCGTAGTGGGGAGGCGTTGGTGATTCGCGTGTGCGTTATGAGCGCTAGCCGCGCTGCTCGATCGGCACGAACTCCTGCTCGTCCTCGCCGACGTAGAGCGCCTGCGGGCGCATCAGGCGGTTCTCCTGCACCTGCTCCATGATGTTGGCGCTCCAGCCGACGACGCGCGAGATGCCGAAGACGGCCGGCATCAGGTCCGGCGGGAAGCCCAGGTTGTAGAGCAGCGGCGCGGAGTAGAACTCGACGTTCGGGTAGAGGCCGCGCTGGGTGAAGTAGGGATGATCGTTGGTCAGTTCCTCCATCGTGCGCGCCATCTCGTACCAGGTGTTGTCGCCCACCTCGGCGGCGATCTTCTCCGACCAGGCCATCAGGTGGTTGACGCGCGGGTCACGCACCTTGTAGATGCGGTGGCCGATGCCCATGATCCGGCGGCCGATCTCCAATGACTCGTCGACATAATCCTTGACCTTGTCCGGCGAGCCGATGTCCATCAGCATTTTCATGGCCATCATGTTGGCGCCGCCGTGGGCAATGCCCTTGAGGCTGCCGAGCGCAGAGTTGATCGCCGAGTAGTAATCGGTCGTCGAGGAGATGGTCGAACGCGCCGTGAAGGTCGAGGCGTTCATCGAGTGCTCGGCCAGCAGCGCCAGGTAGGTATCGAAGGCCTTCTCGGCGTTCTCGGTCGGCCGCTCGCCGTTGACCATGTAGAGGAAATTGGCGGCGCTGCCGTACTCAGGCAGCGGCTCGAGCGGCTCCTGGCCGTTGCGCAGGCGATGGTAGGCGGCCAGGGCGGTCGGGAAGATGGCCGTCGTGGTGATGGACTTTTCGCGCAGGTCGTCGATGTCCCAGCTGTCCTCGTTCTCGTCTTCCATAGCGAGGACGGTGACCGTGATCTTGAGCGAGTCGATTGGCGCGCCGGTGGTCGGGAGCTCCCTGAGGACCGCCTCGACATACTTCGTCAGCGAGCGCCGGGCGGTGAGCTTTTCGTTGAGGTCATCGAGCTGCGCCCTGGTAGGCCACTCGCCATACCACATCAGGTAGGCGACCTCTTCGAACGTCGCTTTGTTCACCCACTGGTCGATGTTATAACCGCGATACTTCAGGATGCCGCGCTCGCCGTCGACGGAACTCAGCGCCGTGCGAGCAACCTTAATTCCGTCGAGACCGCTCTGTACCTCGGTAGACATACAGTCGACTTCCCTCCCTCAGGGGCGCGTTAGATAGTGCCTCCCGGGGGCCGGCCTGCCGCGCCCCGGAGGCGTCGTTGTATACAACCTAATCCTAGCACCCCGCTTCCGTGCCCGGGATGGGCGAGGATCTACTCCGCGTCGTCGTCGGCGTAGATGAGCGGGCGGACGACCATGCGGCGGGCGGGTGGGTCGATCTCGAGGACGACGTCGTGCAAGGCGGGGAAGAGCTGCTGGCTGCCGTCGGGGGCGGTCACGACATAGACGTCCACCTCGCCGGCCTCGATGATCTCGGTGACCTCGCCGAGCGGATTGCCGGCTTCGTCTTCGGCTTGCAGACCGATGATCTGGAAGTAGAAGTAGGAGCCTTCCTCGGGCGGGGGCAGCTGGTTGGCGCGGATCTGGACGATCGCGCCGCGCAGCTCCTCGGCGGCGTTGCGGTCGTTGACGCCTTCAAGCTTGAGGATGGCTTCGCGCCCGCCTTTCTGGAGTCGCAGGCGAGTGACGCGCGTTGGGGTTTCCGCGCCATCGAGGTAGACCCGGCGCAGGTCGGTCATCTGTTCCGGGCGGTCGGTCGTCATGCTGAGCTTGACTTCGCCGCGGATGCCGTGCGGGGCGACGATCCGGCCAATCGTCAGGAGGACGGCGTCGAGCGGCGCGTCTGGTGGGGGACCGGGGGGCGATTGGCCCCGGCGTCTACGGGCCGATGTCAAGGCTGGAGCGCAGGCCACGGCGCGATGCCGCGATCATCAGCACGGTTCGCAGCGAGCGGGCGATACGTCCCTCGCGCCCGATGATGCGCCCCATATCGTCCTCATGGACATTGACCCGGATGCGCACCATCTGGCCGCGCCGGTCGCCCTCGACTTGGACGTCGTCGGTGTGCTCGACCAGGCGCGTGGCGACATAGCTGATGAGTTCGCAGAGTTCGCGCGTGTCACGATCAGTCTGGACTTCTGCCATGAGTTCCGGTCCCACTTCTGTGCCGGGGGTTAGTCGACGCCCGGATTATCATGTGCCCGGCAGCTCGTGTCGAGCGTGCCGGGCATTCAGTTCAGGCGCGTTCGAAGGCGGGGTGCGCCCGGCTACTCGCTGGCTTCTTCGGTCTCCTGAGCGCCCGGCTGCTGGTAGGCTGGAATCGGCTCGGGCGTCTCGCCGTAGCGCGGGATCTGGGTGACGTAGCCTTCCTGCTCACCCTTGGCGCTGATCTTGCCCTCGATGACGCCAGCACGCTTGAGCAACCCCTTGACCGTCTCGGTCGGCTGCGCGCCGACGCTGAGCCAGTGGCGGGCGCGCTCGACATCCACGTTCAGCGTGAGCGGCTGCGTCTTCGGATTGTAGAAGCCGATCGACTCGACAAAGCGCCCGTCACGCGGAGAGCGCGCGTCGGCGACGACGATGCGGTAATGCGGCTGATGCTTGGCGCCCATGCGTCGGAGTCGGATCTTCAGCACTCTTCGGGTGTCCCTTCCCCAGTGGTTACGAGCTTCATTTGCAATTTCTGGTCTAACGCCCACACAAAAATGCCTCAGGCCATGCTGAGAACACCGCATGCTATCACGTTCGGGCTGTCAGCGTCAATTTTGGCCCGTCCGGATGGGGATGTCAGCGCCCACCATCAGTTGTCGCCGCGCGCAGCCTTTTCGCTGTTGACCCCGGTCGCGCCTCGGGCCCGAGATTCACTCAACGGTCGCGCTCGGCTCACAGGTTGCCGTCACCGCTGGATGAGGTGACGAGGATCGTGATCACGTCGGTGGCCGGCTGGGCGATCCCCGCGCCGTCGGCGAGCTGCAGGCAGAGCCGGTGCCTGCCGCTGAACATGCTCAGGCGCGCCGAGGTCTCTCCCGCGCGCAGGTGAAGGTGCTGGTCATCCTCCGGGATCGGCTCGCCGGGGCCGGCACAGGGCGCGTCCACGATGATGACCAGGTAGCCCGCACCCTCGCGCGCGGTCCCGGCTGGCTCGATCTGGACGTGCTCGGCGGCCAGCTCGACCTCCACCGGCGTCGGCACGCTCGTGCCATCTACCGGAGAGCGGAAGTAGACGCGCGGCGCCAGGAAGCTGGCCGGGTCGCTGACGTAGCGCGCCTGACCGGTCCAGGTGCTGGTGAGCATGACGCCGCTCTGGCAGCGCGGCTCATCGGACAGGCTCAAGAGCGCGCGCCCGTAGCCGATCATGCCGCGATAGGGTCCGGATTCCCCGACCAGCACGAAGCTGCCGTGGCCGTGGGGACCGGAGCGGCCGACGACGAACATGCCGCGCACGACGCCCTTGTGGCCGATGTCAGTCGTCTCGCCGTGCATGCCGAGTGGCGCGTCGATGCCCAGGTCGTGGCGCGCGATGCGGGCCGGGCCGCTGTCGACGATCAGCCCCTGACCGCCGAGGAAGCCGCCGTCTGCAGTCGTCTCGCCGGTCACGCATGTACTGTGGCTGAGCTGCACGCCGCCGACTGGGCCGTCGAGCGTCGCCAGTCTCCCGCTGACGGCCAGCGACGCGCCATCGGTCGCCGCGACCTCGTCGATGATCAGCACCTGATCCCTGGCGCCCTGCCGGCCGATCAGGATGCCGCGCGCCAGCGGGCGCTCGCCCGGCGTCGCCTCCAGCGCCAGCGAGCCGCGCCAGCTAGCTCCCTCGGACTCCAGCTCGACGTGGGCGAAGCCGTGCCGCGCGCCAGCGCAGTCGCCGGTCTCCGCGTCGCAGGGGCCGGCCCAGTCGAGGTCGGTTTCCAGCGTCGCCGAGCCGTTCAAGTCGCCGCTCACCGTGAACGCGACCGTCATATCCCGCACGCGCAGCGTCTCACCATCGTTCCAGCGGGCGCCCTCGGCGCTCACGGCATCGAAGGTCAGGTCCAGCTGAATCGGAACGATCGGTCCATCACCGTCCGGCGCTTCCTGAGCCGCAACCTGCACGCCGCCCAGCAGGGGCAGCAGGAGCAGCGACAGGATGGCCAGCGATCGGATGCGGCGCAGCGGTGTGGCTGACATGCCAGATCTCCTCAGCCTTCGGTGCGGGTGGCGGCATATGTGGTCGGGTCGTCAGGCTTCGGAATCTAAGCTGCCGGCAGCCGGCTGTCAACTGCGCGGCCGCTAGACGATCGGCGTGACCGGCCGCCGGCGGTCAGTGTGGCCATCCTCGCGCCCGGCCTGGCTGGCCAGCCGCCGCAGCGCCCGTCCGAGCCGCGCCGTGCCTTCGTCGATCTCGTCTGGCGTCGGCAGGGTGAAGTTGAGCCGCAGGGTGTTGCGGCCGGCTTCGGATGGCTCATCTACGAAGAACGGCTCGCCCGGCGCGAAGGCCACGCCCTCGCGGGCCGCTTCGACAAGCAGATCCCGGACGCGCAGCTGCTCGGCCACCTGGCACCACAGGTACAGCCCGCCCTGCGGCCGCTCGGCGCTAATCAGGCCGTCGCCGTGCCCCTCCAGCCCGGCCAGCATGCGCGCCAGCCGCTGCGGATAGGCGCTCTGCAGGGTCGTTAGGTGCCGGTCGAGCAGGCCGCGGCTCAGGAATGCCCAGACGGCCCACTGCACGAGTGCGTTGGTGTCCAGGTCGACGAGCTGCTTGATCTGCGCCAGCCGGTCGAGCACCGGCGTCGGCCCGGCCACCCAGCCGATCCGAAAGCCCGGGAAGAGCACTTTGGACATCGTGCTGAGGTAGACGACGCGGTCGCCGCCAGCGGCGCGGTCCAGCGCGGCGAGCGCCGGCAGGGGCTGGCCCTCGTAGCGCAGCATTCCGTAGGGGTCGTCCTCGATGATCGGGATCTGATAGCGGTCGGCGAGCTCCAGCAGGCGCCGGCGCCGCTCCATCGCCATCACGCTGCCGGTCGGGTTCTGGAAGGTCGGCAGCGTATAGATCAGCTTCGGGCGCCGGCGCGTGATCAGCTCGCGCAGCAGATCGACGTTCATGCCGTCGCGGTCGACCGGGATCGCCATCAGGCGCGCCCCGCAGACGCGGAAGACCTGCGCCGCGCCCAGGTAGGTGGGCGACTCGATCGCCACCAGGTCACCGGGCTCGACCAGCGCCCGTGCCGTCAGGTAGAGCCCCTGCTGCGAGCCGGCCACGATCAGCAGGCGATCGGGGTCGAAGCGTGCCACGACGCCGGCGTCCCGCGCCTGCCGCTCCATCCAGCCGGCCAGTGCCTCGCGCAGCGGCGGGAAGCCCTCTGCCGGCGTGTGCTGGAGCAGCTCGCGGCCGGCGGCCTCCAGCGCCTCGCTCAACAGCGCGTCGATATGCTCGATCGGATAGAGCTCCGGGGAGGGCGTGCCGGTCATGAAGCGGATGACGTCCGGCCGCGCGGCGACCGTGCTGGCGTCGAGCAGCAGCGAGTCGTAGCGCAGGTCATCCATCTGCGAGAGCAGCTGTGGCCAGGGTAGCGGCGCGTGACGCGCGCGGGTGCCGTTCTCGCCGGATGCTGAGATCGGCCGCCCAGAACCGTCCGCCCCGACCGATTCGGGCGCGGGGCGCTGGTAGGTGACGATCGTGCCGCGCCCGACGTGGCCGGCGACCAGCCCTTCCGAGGCCAGCTCGCGGTAAGCGTTGACGATCGTCGTGCGGTTGACGTCGAGCAGCGCGGCCAGGCGCCGCTCAGGCGTCAGGCGCTCGCCACCTTGCAGCTCTCCGCTGAGGATCGCCTCGCGCAGCTGCGCGGTGATCTGCAGGTAGAGCGGCACATCGCTGGAGCGGTCGATACTGATGGGAATCATCCTGGCGGCTCCGATCGAGGCAAGGCGCGAAAGCGACCGGCCGGATGGCCTTATTCTGGCATGTTCCGGCATTTCCCTTCCAGCGTGCCGCGACTGTGCGCTGTGGACGAGCCGGAATATGCGTCGATGCCAGCGCAGGGGTAAAGTTGTGCAGGATGAACAGGGGGCTATTTGGATCTGACGCTCGACGATCTGGTGCGCTGGCAACCAGGACGCTTTCGGCTCCTTCAGCCGGAGGCGAATCCGCGCGCAGCGCTGGCTGTCGAGCTGTCCTGGGCCGCCATGATCCGCGCCGGGACACCGGTGCTCCCGCAGCTGCGCGGCGGCGAGCTGATCATCGTTCCGGCAGCGCGGCTGCGCGAGCTGCGCGAGCGTGAGGACATCGGCTGGCAACAAATCCTCTCTCAACTTGCGTCATTCGAGCCTGCCGGAGTATTGACCGACGACCGCGGCGTGGAACCGCCGCCGGGCCTGATCTTCCTGACATCCGACGAGCCGCTGACCGACGACATCGAAGCGCGGCTCAACCGCGAGATCATCGAGCGCCGCGGCGACCTCTACGCGCTGGGCTCGGAGCTGGCCCGCGAGCTGTCGGCGGCCTCGATTCGCGGCGTGGACCTGGAGTCGCTGCTGGAGATCGCCGCGCAGATCGGCGAGATCGCCATCGCGCTGGTGGCTGCCAGCGGCGCGGTCATCGCCCGCTCGCGGGCCGACCTGCTGCCTGAAGGCCTCCCGCTCGATCCGGATCGCCCTGGCATCCCCTTCTTCCATGCCGGCTATGAATGGGTCAGCCATCCCGTTCGCAGCCTGGGGTTGCCCGAGGGCGTGTTCCTCGTCGGCGGGATTGAGCCGGAGGCGCCGGCGGACCGCGCGCGGCTGGTACTGGAGCAGACCGCCGAATCGCTCGGGATGCTCTTCGACCGCTTGCCGCCGGTCGAGACGCTGTCGCGGCAGCGCGAGATCGAGCGCCTGCTCGAGCAGATCATCGTCCACGGCACGCTGACCCCGGCGGCGAAGAGGCGCTTCGCTCATCTGGCCGCTGGATTAGGCCTCGAAGCCCCGTTTCGGCTGCTGAGCGGACCGGCGGTCGGCGAGCGTCACGGGGGTACGGCGCGCGAGCTGCGTTTCCATCATGCCGGTCTGGAGTTCCTGGTCGTCACCGATGCGCATTACCGCGAGATGGGCCGCAGCGATCCGCAGCTGGTGGCCAGCGCGTCGGTCGAGCGCGTCGAGGACCTGGCGGCGCACCTGCCAGCCGTCCGCGCCGTGGCCGAGTTGATGTGCGCTGGCGTGTTGGGCACGGGCCCGGTCGATTTGGCCGAGTCGGCGTCCGAGGCAGCGCCGCTAGCGCTGCTGCTGGCCGGGCTGGCGTCCGAGCAGGCGGCGCAGACGCTGCGCGCCTACGCCGACGCGCATCTGGCCGCGCTCGAGGCCTATGACCGCGAGCGCGGCGCGGACCTCCTCCAGACGCTCGAGGCCTATCTGCGGGCCGGCGCGTCGGTGGCCGGCGCTGCCGCCGCGCTGGGCGTCCATCGCAACACCCTGGCCTATCGCATC
>DATGQR010000145.1:0-3214 GCA_035304105.1 Thermomicrobiales bacterium
TCCGTCCCGTCCTTCAAACTTGCCATTCGTCTCACCATCATGCGCGCTAGTCGTAGCGCACCCGGGGGTCGACCAGCGCGTAGAGGATGTCGGAGAGCAGCGTCCCCATCAGGATCAGCACTGACGACAGCAGCACGATCGCCATGACCACCGGGTAGTCACGCTGTTGTAGCGAGTCGACCGCCAGCAGTCCCATACCCGGCCAGGAGAAGATCGACTCGACGATGATCGAGCCCTCGACCAGGATGACGAACACATAGCCGAGCAGGGTAATGATCGGGATCAGGGCGTTGCGCCAGGCGTGCTTGAAGATCACCGTGCGCTCCGAGAGCCCCTTCGCCCTGGCCGTGCGCACGTAGTCCTGCTTGATGACGTCGAGCATTGCGGCGCGCTGGTAGCGCATATAGCCGGTCAGCCCGACGATCGTGATCGAGGTGACCGGCAGGATGTAGTGCTTGATCGAGTCGATCGTGCGCGACATAAAGTCATCTTCGACGTAGGCGCTGCGCATCCCGAAACTGGGTAGCCAGCCCAGCTGCAGGGCGAAGACGTAGAGCAGCATCAGCGCCAGCCAGAACTGCGGCACTGAGATGCCGGCGAAGCTGATCAGCGTCAGCCCGTAGTCCAGCCGCGAGTACTGCTTGACGGCCGAGAGGATGCCCAGCGGCAGGGCGATCGCCAGCGTCAGGACCAGCGAGATCAGCGAGAGCTTGACCGTGTTCGGGAGGCGCTGCTTGATGACGTCGAAGACCGGCGCGTTGCTGCGCGTCGATTCCCCGAGGTTGCCGCTGCTGACCTCCCCGAGCCAGCGGAAGTACTGGATGTAGGCGGGGTCGTTGAGGCCGTATTGCTCGCGCAGGCGCTGGCGGTCCTCGGCCGTCATGCCGCCGCCCTCGCGCGCCGCGCTGGCCAGGATGGCCGACACCGGATCGCCGGGCGCCGCCTTGAGCAGCGCGAAGCTGATGACCGACACGCCGAACAGCAGCGGCACCATCCAGAGCAGGCGTCGAATGATATAGGCCGTCATGATGCGCCCCCTTGGGGCGAGGTCGTAGTTTGTAGTTCGTAGATTGTAGGAAGAGCGCGACCGGCCTCTTCTCTTCCTACAACCTACAAACCTACGAACTACGACCTCTGCCTCTTACGCTTCCTTCCAGAACGTGTGCGTCGCGATGAAGCGGAACTGGCGGAAGTACTCGGAACTGATCGGGTTGCCGTCGGCGCCGAGCACGGCGTTGGAGGCTACCCAGCCGTCGACCGCCAGATAGAGCGGGATGCAGGGCAGATCCTGCGAGCGCACCAGGTCCAGCTCCTGGTAGACGGCGACGCGCTCGTCCGGGTCGGTCGTCGTGCGGCCGCGGATGATCAGTTCGTCGACCTCGTCGTTGGCGTACCACATGTAGTTGGTGCTCGGCGGGTGGTTCGACGAGTGCAGCTCGTTGAACACGTCCGGGTCGAACTCAAACGGGTGCGGCCACTCTTCCAGCTCGAAGGCGCGGTTGGCCGGGTCGTCGTCCGGGTTGGCCCACATCTCTTCGAGCGTCGAGTACTCGACGACGTTCGGCGTGATCTCGATGCCGATCTGCGCCATCTGATCCTGGAAGATGACCATGCCGTTCTGGTACTCGTCGAAGCCGGCGTAGGTGATGACGTTGAACGAGGCGCGCTCGCCGTTGCGCTCGCGGATACCGTCGCTGCCCACCGTCCAGCCCAGTTCGTCGAGCAGCGCCGCGGCCGCCTCCGGGTCGTAATCGACCGGCTCAATGTCGTCGTAATTGTTGTAGCGGTCTAGCGGGCCGGTCTCGGCGTACTGGTTGTTGGAGACGATGCCGCGCCCGCGGGTGACCGACTCGGTCCAGGCGACCTTGTCGATGCCCAGCTGGATGGCGCGCCGGAAGTCGAGCTCCTGCATGGCCGGGAGCTTGTGGTTGAAGGCCAGGGTGATCGTCGTGTAGTAGACGTAGTTGTGGAGCGTGAAGTTCGGGTTGCTCTCGAAGCGTTCCTGAGCTTCCGGCGGCGTGAAGATCATGTCCAGGTCGCCGGCTTCGAGCGCGATGATCCCGGCGTTGGTGTCCTCGATGAAGTAGATCGTGAAGCCCTCGGCCAGCACGTCGCCCCGGAACCAGTCGTCGTTGCGCGCGAGCCGGATGAACTGGTCACGCTCGATCGACTCGAAGACGAAGGGCCCGGTGCCGATCGGGTTCAGGTTGAAGTCGCTGCTGTTGACATCCTGTCCTTCGAGGATATGCCGCGGGATAATCGGGATCTGGCTGAGGCTGAAGAGCATCGGGGCGAAGGGCTCCGGCAGGGTGATGACGACCGTGCGGTCGTCCGGCGCCTCCCAGGTGACGTATTCGCCGGACACCTGCAGGCGGCTGCGCAGGGCAGTGTCGGTGTCTTCGGCGACGATCGTGTCGAACGTGAAGATCACGTCGGCCGAGGTGAACGGCTCGCCGTCATGCCAGTTGGCGGTCGCCAGGTTGAGCGTGAGTTCCGTGTTGTCGTCGGAGTAGCTCCATGACTCGGCCAGGTCGGGCTGGATGCTGCCCTCGTCATCGAAGTACATCAGCCGGCTGAAGACCATGTAGCTGGTCCAGTCCTCGGCGCCGACCAGGATCGGGTTGAGGATGCCGGAGTCGCCCAGCGTCGTCGGGACGTTGATGAAGCCACCGCCGGTGACCGACGCCCCGCCTTCGGACTCGGTTGCGTCTGCTTCGCTTTCGGTAGGCTCTTCTTCCTCCTCGGTCGCTTCTTCCTCGGCTTCGGTGGCCTCGTCTTCCTCCTCGGCCTCGGTGGGTTCGTCCTCCTCCTCGGCCTCAGTCGGAGTCGCTTCTTCCTCGTCGCCGCCACTCGCCTCGGTAGGCGTGGGATCTTCGTCGTCATCGTCGCCGCCACAGGCAGCCAGGACGGCCGCGATGGCCGGGGCTGATAGACCGAACGCCGCCGCGCGCTTGAGGATCTGGCGGCGATCGTAGCGGAGGCTGGTCGCCAAGGCGATCAGGCGATCGGCGCGCTGCGCCTCCTGCTCGTCACGATAACTGAACTGCTGGTCCACTCTGTCCTCCTTCGTCCACAGATGGGCCACACCTGGCCGATGGGCGCTTGCTCGCCCACGGTCGCCGCCAGACTGCTCGCCAGCCAGCGTCTCGAAACCGGCACAACTAACGTGTGGCACGAGAGTCACACACGGTATACGTCGGCAAGGCAGGCAATG
>DATGQR010000146.1:0-2567 GCA_035304105.1 Thermomicrobiales bacterium
CGAGTGGATCCATGACCGCACCAGCCGGGGCCCGCCGGTGCAGGACACCTCGGAAGAAAGAGGAGCAACACGACAGGGGAATGGTGAGCGGCATGAGACGATGCACGGCCCACCCGATACCAGGTAGAGACGCCTGGCGCCCCGCAGATCTCAGGCAGACAGCAATCGAAAGACCGAAGGTGGAACAGCGATGGCGACCGACTCCCACGTAGCTGCACACACAACTTCACCGGCACTGGCGATCCCAATGCGCGACCGGCTCGGCGCGCTTGCCGGCATCGGCTTCGCAATTCTGTTCGTCCTGTCCGTCTTCCTGATCGCCAGCGGCCTCCCCGGCGGAGAGGACACGAACGCGATCATCGCGCGTCGCTACGCGGAGTCAGACCGCTTCGCGAGCACCCTGATCACGCTCTACAGCTTCATGTTGGCCGGCGCCGGCCTGCTCTGGTTCCTCGCCAGCCTGACGCTGCACCTGCGCCGCGCGGGCGCCCGAGCGGGAGCGCTGCGCGCCCTGGCACTCGACGGAGGCCTGATCTGCGTGATGGCGCTGCTAACGGCCGCGGCCGCCACCGCGGCGATCGCCGCCAGCATCGAGTTCGGCGAGGAGACAGACATTCAGCCGATGGTCGCCTCGATCGGCTGGCTGGGCTCGGTCATGCTGACCATCCCGGCAATGATCGGCGCGGGCATCGCGATCATCGCCATCTCGCTTGAGATCCTGCGCGGCGGGCTGCCCCGCTGGCTGGCCTGGCTGGGCCTGGGCTGCGCCGCCGTCATCATCCTGCTTGGCTGGGCCTTCATGCCGATGCTCGCCTTGCCTCTCTGGACGCTGGCTGCGGGCGTCGCCCTGCTCCGCGCGCAATCCGGCGGCAGCGCCTGATGGTGGCAACGCGCTGGGCCCGCGCCAGCTGCGCACAAACGGCCACCAACCACTTTCAGACACTGAACAGGAAAAGGAATCGTTCGATGACGACAATCTTCAGACTGCGACGACCAGCAATTTTCTTCGCGCTCGCCGCGCTGCTCACCGGACTCCTGCCCTACGGGGCAGCGGCGTCAGAGCACCACACGGCCACCCGCACGACCATCACCTTCACGTCGGCCTTCGCCGACATGCTCGATCCCGGCCGGGAGTGGATCGACGCCGACGGCACCATCCACATGCGCGGCAGCGTCGAGCTCCAGAACGTGAGCGGTGACATCAACGGCATCCTAACGCTGGCACTCAACGGCGACTTCGAGCCCGCGGGCGAGTGCTCCGACCTGGGCTGCCCCGGCTACCTCAGCGCCTGGGCCGACATCAACGTCACGACCGAGGACGGCGGCTGGGAGGGGACGTATGTCATGATCAGCGCCGATCTCGGCGACGACAGCTTCTTTATGGACCGCCTCGTGTTGCGCGGCACCGGCGCGAACGCCCACCAGAGCATCGTGGCTGAGTCGATCAGCGACGACGAGAATGGCATCACCTTCGAGGGCACCCTGGCGACGCTGGCGACACCGATCGAGGGCATCAACACCAGCGCCCGGCTCTGCCTCGACCCGCAGAGCGGCGCCTTCACCGGCGGCTTCCTGAGCAGCGGCGCGCTGAGCGGCGCTGGCGCGGCGAGCGCCGACGTGCTGGTGACCGGCAGCCAGGCCACCGACAACTATGGCGTTGCCGGCACGCTGACGCTGACCGACGAGCGCGGCAGCCTGACCATCGGCTTCGGAGGGATGGCCCAGGACGTGATCAACGCCACGGTCTACACCGCCCACGTCCACGGCCACTTCGTGATCGTCGAGGGCACCGGTGATTACGCCGAACTGTACGCCAGCGGGCGCTTCATCGGGGCTGCCAGCGACAGCGACACCTGCGCCTCCGGATTCAGCGTCGGCGTGAGCCTCATCGGCGAGGCGCACTACAACTAGCGCCCGCGCACAACCGAAGCGGGAACGCCCCGGTCGCGCCAGTGGCCGGGGCGTTCCTGGTTGTGGTTTCCTTCTTCGTCGCCGGGACGGCGATACCGGCATTTCACTGGTATCGTCAGCTCTCGAGCGTGGCATCTTCCACAGCTCGCCGCCAGCATGACTGAGGATGCGACATGGCAACCACGACGTACGAATCAAGCTTCGGCAAGCGCCTCTTCAACGGGCTCATGAAGGCCGCGATCCGCCTCGGGATCGGGCCGAAGGACACCTGGGTGCTCAGCGTGCCCGGGCGCAAGACCGGCAAGGTCCACTCGACGCCGGTGACGCTGGTCGAAGAGGGCGGCAAGCGCTGGCTGGTCGCGCCCTACGGCCCGGTTGACTGGGTCAAGAACGCCCGCGTCGCCGGCAAGGTCGGCCTGCGGCGTGGGAAGCACGCGGAGATTGTGCCGATCCGCGAGCTGGGGCCGGAAGAGGCCGCGCCGGTGCTGAAGATGTACGTCGAGCGGGTGCCGCACCCGCGCCCGTACTTCGACAACGACCCGGACGCCCCGCCCGAAGCCTTCATCGCCGAGGCCCACCGCCACCCGGTCTTCCTGATTGGCTGACGGCGCGCCCCGATCAGGCCAGCACCTCTGACCTACGGACAACAGATCCGT
>DATGQR010000147.1:0-2199 GCA_035304105.1 Thermomicrobiales bacterium
GTCATTTCCTTCGCCATGACCGCGCTGCTGCTCGTCGTCCTTCTGGCGTCCCGGGGCCTGACCGGCACCGACCACGTGGATGGCAGCGAAGGCTGATGCAGAGCTGGATGAACCACCTGATCGTGGCGCCCGTGCTGCTGCCCCTGGCGGCGAGCGCGGTCATGCTGCTGCTCAACGAGCGGCGGTGGCGAGCGAAGAATGCGATCAGCATCGTCACGCTAGCGGCTCTCCTCGTGATCGCGGTCGTCCTGCTCGCGCAGACCGTGGCGCTCGGCTTCTCCGGCAATCCGGCCACCCGGGTCTACCTGATCGGCGACTGGCCCGCCCCGTTCGGCATCGTCCTCGTCGCCGACTGGCTATCGAGCCTGATGCTCGTGCTGACGGGCATCATCGGCTTCTTCGCGATGATCTACGCCCTCGCGCGGTGGGACCGGGCCGGGCCGCGCTACCAGGCGCTGTTCCTGCTCCAGATCATGGGGCTGAACGGCGCATTCCTCACCGGCGACCTGTTCAACCTGTTCGTGTTCTTCGAGATACTGCTGGCCGCGTCCTATGGGCTGCTGCTGCACGGCGCGGGCCCGCAACGCGTGAAGGCGGGCCTGCACTATGTGGCCATCAACGTCGGCGCCTCACTGCTCTTCCTGATCGGGGTCGGGCTCATCTACGGCGTGGCGGGCACGCTCAACATGGCCGACCTGGCGACGATCATCCCATCCACGACGGGCCTCGACCTGGTGATCTTGCAGAGCGGCTTCGCGGTCCTCGGGATGGCCTTCCTGCTCAAGGCGGGAATGTGGCCCGTGGGTTTCTGGCTGCCCCAGACCTACGCGGCCGCCGTGCCGCCATCCGCGGCGGTCTTCGCGCTGCTGAGCAAGGTCGGCGTCTATGCGCTGCTGCGCGTCTATCTCCTCCTGTTCGGCGGCAGCGTGGGGTGGACCGCGAACTTCGGCGCGGAGTGGCTGCTGTTCGGCGGAATCGCCACGATGGCCTTCGGCACGATCGGCGTGCTGGCGGCGCGCACGCTGTCGCGCGTGGCCGGCTATTGCGTGATCATCTCGTCGGGCACCTTGCTGGCTGCGATCGGCGCGGGAGAAGGCACGGCGCTGGGCGCGGTGCTGTTCTACCTGGTGAGTTCCACCCTCGGTCTGAGCGCGTTCTACCTGATTCTCGAACTGGTCGAGCGGCGCGACGCGGAAACGAGCATCCAGGCCGTCGTGGAGCCCGTCTTCGACGACGAGTACACCGGCATCCTGCCCGGAAACGAGGCGCCCGAAGAGGAAGTCGGCATCGTCATTCCGGCGACGATAGCGATTCTCGGCGGCGGATTCGCATTTTGCGCGCTGTTGCTGGCCGGGCTTCCGCCGCTGTCCGGTTTCATCGCGAAGTTCGCGATCATCCACAACCTGATCAACCTCCAGCAGAATATCGAGACCCCGATCTGGGTATTCGTGGGGCTGCTGATCGGCTCGGGTCTGGCCATCCTTATTGCCACGACACGCGCCGGCATCGACCTGTTGTGGGAGCCGTCGGACAAGCCGCAGCCCGCCCTGCGGCTTGCCGAGGCCATCCCGGTCGGCTCGCTCCTGCTCGTGTGCCTCGCGCTGGTGGTCTTCGCGGGCCCGACCATGCGCTACATGGAGCGTACCAGCCATTCGCTCCAGGACAGGCAGGGATATGTGAACGCCGTCCTGGGGGCGAAGCGCCAGACAGTCGAGCCCGTCCGATGATAAGGCGCTGGCTGCCCTACCCCGCCCTCGCGCTCGGGCTCTTCGCGATGTGGTTGCTGCTCATGCAATCGGTGTCGCCCGGCCAGCTCCTGCTCGGCATGGTGGTGGCGACGCTCGGCACATGGGCGATGGCCGCGCTGCGAACGAAGGCGGCGGTCGTCCGCAACTGGCGCACGGTCTTTCGGCTCGCCCTGCTCGTGGCGTGGGACATCCTGCGCTCGAACCTGGCCGTCGCGAGGATCATCCTGTCGCGGCGCGCCAGGCGGACCTCGGCCTTCCTGCCGCTCCAGCTCGAGCTGCGCAGCGAGCATGGCCTCGCGGTGCTCGCGCTCATCATCACCGCGACGCCCGGAACCGCCTGGGTCCAGTTCGACCGCGCCACCGGGATGCTGCTGATCCACGTCTTCGATCTCGTCGACGAGGAAGGCTGGGTCCGCCTGCTCAAGTCGGGCTACGAAGCGCAACTGATGGC
>DATGQR010000148.1:0-10132 GCA_035304105.1 Thermomicrobiales bacterium
TGGAGCGCACGAAGGCGAGCGCCAGCGGCGAGCCGTAGATTGGGATTGGGGCAATGTCTTCGAGCTGCGGGAGGACGTAAGGGATGGAGCCGATGTGGTCCTCGTGGCCGTGGGTAATCAGGAAGCCGCGCAGCCGGCTGCGGTGATCCTGAAGATAGCCGACGTCCGGGATGATCAGGTCGATCCCGCGCATCTCCTCTTCGGGGAACTTGCAGCCGCAATCGATCACAACCATGTCGCCGCGATACTCGACGACCATCATGCTCTTGCCGATTTCCCCGCTGCCCCCCAGCGGTATTGCCTTCAATCGTGCCTGGGCCATGTGTGCGTGCTCATTTCTTTGGAGTCTGGTGAAAAGCCGTCATCAGTGATAACTAAGCGCCAAAATATCCCCAAGCATACCGCGCAACCCGCAATGACCGGGTTGAATTTTCCAGCGGAGCGGGCATATTCGTGGGAGCAACCCGCCCGGCATCAGCCGCGCTGATAGAATCCGCGCCGGCGTGAAGGGACAGGATGATGCGCATCGAGTTTCTCGGCACGGCTGGAGCGACGACGACGCCACGGCCCGGCTGCCAGTGCCGGGTGTGCGTCCAGGCGCGCCAGCGCGGCGTGCCCTACAGCCGCAGCGGCCCGGGCATCTTCGTCCACGGCCCCGATGTGCTGATCGACACGTCGGAGGACATCATCCAGCAACTCAACCGGGCCGGGATCACCCGCGTCGCCGCCGGGCTCTACTCCCACTGGCACCCGGACCACACGATGGGGCGCCGGGTCTGGGAACTGCTCAACGTCGACTTCCGCCACTGGCCACCCACCGGCGGCACGACCGACGTCTACCTGCCCGAACAGGTGGCGGCCGACTTCGGGCGCTGGCTGGGGCTCCAGGCGCATTTCGACTTCCTCAGCCAGCAGGGCTACACCCGCGTCCACACCATTCCGGATGGCGAAACGATCACGCTCGGCGAGGTGTGTATCCGCCCCTTCCGGCTGGCGGCCAGCTACGTCTACGCCTTCATCTTCGAAGAGCGCGGGCGACGCGTGCTCATCGCGCCCGACGAACTGGTCGGCTGGGAGCCGCCGGAGTTCACCCGTGGCGTGGATCTGGCGATCTTGCCGATGGGCGTCGTCGAGCACGACCCGTTGAGCGGGGGGCGGCGCATTCCCGCCGATCATCCGGTGCTGGAGATCGAGGCGACCTTCGCCCAGACGCTGGCGATGCTCGAGGCGATCGCCCCGGAGCGCGCGATCCTGACGCACATCGAAGAGCAGGACGGCTATTCACACGACGACCTGGTCGAGATCGCGGCGGCGCTGCGCGCCCAGGGCCGGCAGGTCGAATTCGCCTACGACACGTTGAGCGTTGATGTAGGCTAATGAGGCGTGCAACCGGTGGGGGAGAGGGACGCAGCATGAGCGAAGGCGACAAGCCCAGAGGCATCCACGAGACGACCTACAAGCAGCCGGCCAGCCGCGAGGAAGCGCCGGCCACCGCGGCGAATCAGGTTAGCCTGCAGAACGTCGAGGCTGAGACGGTCATGATGGATCGCTCGGCCAGCGAGCGGATGCAAGCCGAGCGCGTGATCATGGACCGCTCGGCAGCCAAGTCGATCGAGACGAAGTCCGCCCAGCTCGATCGCTCGGCGGTGGCTTCGCTGGGCACCGAGAACGCGGTGCTGCTGCGTTCCAGCGCGGTCCAGGTCGTCGCCGAGGAAGCGCGCCTGAACCGCTCGCGCGCGATGATCCTGTCGGCTGGCAACGCCGAGATCGAGAACTCGCGGATCGTGGTCTTCACCGGCAGCGCCAGCGGCGACGTCCGGCCCGTCTTCACGGCCGTGACGGCCGCCATCGCCGGGGTGGCCGCCGGGCTGACAGTCCTGCTGCTAAACGGGCTACTGAGGGCAATCTTCGGCCGGGACTAGGCGGCGCGCCCACCGGCCATCGGCAGGGCACAAGAGCACATCGAGAGGGGCAGGCCATGAGCGCGACCGGACGCAACATTATGAAGGTCATACTCGGATCGGCGCTGGGCGCGGCGATCGCCGCTGGGGTCAACCACCTCGCCCGGCGACAAGACATTCCCCCAGAGCAGCGCGTCCCGCTGACCGAAGAGATCAAGGGCGTCCCGGTCCGCGTGCGCGAGCGCTGGGAGCGCGCGGCGCTCGCTGGCGACGCGGCCGCGGCCGCCGAGGAAGCGCGCCTGCGGCAGCTCTTTCGGGAGAAGGTCGACGACCCGACGGCCCTGACCCCGCCCCAATCACCTTCCCGCTGAGCGAACTCGCCATCTCAAGGCATGGGAGCCGGCCCGAAGGACCGGCATTCGCGCCTGTGCCGGGCAGCGCCGGGGATTGACACGATTTTGTTACGTTTCTCACAAACTCCTTAACGCCCCGCTAACCCCACTTGAACCATCATCAAGCCAACAACCGAAACCACGCGGGGGCACGATCCCCTATACCCGTCCGCCGACAGGCGGGCGGTCTACGTGAGGGATTAGCGATGAGTCAGACGACGCGACGGAGATTTCTCGGGGCTATCGGAGCGCTGGGCGTAGCGGCGGCAGGTGGCGGACTGCTGACGGCTTGCGGCGGTGACGACGACAACGACAAGGCTCTGGCGGCGCAGGTACCCCCGCAAACGGACAATCCAACGGCGGCAGAAACCGCCCTGCAGGACGAAGCCGAGCACGACGTGGACGACCACGACAACGATAACGATCACGATATCGACGACCATGACAGCGACCACGACAGCGGCACCCCGAACGGGGTCGACCGCGCCGCGGTCGATGAGATGGACGCGATGCACGAGGCTGGCGTCAAGGCCTTCCCGGCCCCGACCGAAGGGCTGGGCGGCCAGCCGCTCGAGTATGAGATGGACGGCGATGTCAAGGTCTTCAAGCTGACCTGCCAGGTCGTCGAGAAGTGGGAGTACGCGCCGGGCGAGTACGCCGAGGCGTGGACCTACAACGGCGTCACGCCGGGTCCGGAGATCCGGGTCACCGAGGGTGACAAGGTCCGCATCGAGGTCACCAACGAGCTGCCCGAGAGCACGGCGGTCCACTGGCACGGCCTGATCGTGCCGAACGACATGGACGGTGTGCCGTTCATCACCCAGCCGCCGATCAAGCCGGGCGAAACGTTCGTCTATGAGTTCCAGATCCGCGAGGGCAACATCGGCTCGCATATGTACCACTCGCACCACAACGCGGCCGAGCAGGTGACGAAGGGGCTGCTGGGCGCCTTCATCGTCGAGCCGAAGGATCCGAGCAAGTATCCGGCCTACGACCGCGAGTACACGATGGTCCTGAATGACGGGCCGATCGGCGGCTTCACGATCAATGGCAAGGGCTTCCCAGCGACCCAGCCGATCGTGGCCAAGCTGGGCGAGCGGGTCCTGGTCCGCTACATGAACGAGGGCTTGATGATCCACCCGATGCACCTGCACGGCATGCCGCAGCAGGTCGTCGCCCAGGACGGCTATCTGTTGCCGCAGCCCTACATGTGCGACACGCTCAACATCGCGCCGGGCCAGCGCTTCGACGTGATCATCGAGGCCACTGAACTGGGCGTCTGGGCCTTCCACTGCCACATCCTCAGCCACGCCGAGTCGCGCCATGGCATGTTCGGCATGGTTACCGCGATGATCGTTGAGGAATAGCACTTTCGCCCCCCCAAGCTCTCAAGTGCCCCTCAGGGCCGCCCGGCTCCCCACACCGGGCGGCTCTGCCCCTTTCTCACAGGTCATGAGACCGGTCCGGAGCGGGCCTCATTCGCCCGCCAGCCGCTCGATTAGCGGCGTGGCGTCATTCAACCGGGCATCGGAGAAGACGTAGTAGGAGAAGCCATAGCGTTCCCGGCGCTCCCGCAGCGTCTCGGCGATCTCGTCGTACGTGCCGACCAGGAACGACGGCATCTCCAGCACATCGCAAGCCGAGACGCCTTCCCAACGGCGCGAGCAGATGATGTCTTCGGCGGCCCGGCGTCGGTCGTTGGTGATGACCAACGTCGGGATCAGACTCAGCTCGATCTGGGAAAAGCGCTCGCTGGCGCCCTCGCGAATCCAGCCGAGCTTGCGCTCGACCACGGCCGGCGTGCGCTCGACCGGCGAATCCTCGACCACGCCGCTGGCGACCGAGGTGGTCAGGACGCTCACGATGTCGGCGTGCTTGCCAGCCAGCCGGAGCATCCTCGGCTTGCCCCCGCCCACCAGCAGCGGCGGTCCACCCGGGCGGACGGGTGGCGGGTAGTTCTCGAGATCGCTGACGCGGTAGTGCGCGCCCTCGAAGCAGACGCGCTCGCCACGCAGCAGCCGGCGCATGATCTGGAGCGATTCGTCCAGCCGCTCGATGCGCGCGCCCGCGCCATCCAGTTGCAGTCCGGCGGCGTCGTACTCCGAACGCATCCAGCCCGCGCCGATGCCCAGCTCGAAGCGCCCGCCGGAGAGGGCGTCCAACGTCGCCGCCTCCTTGGCCAGGAAGGCCGGGTGTCGAAAATCGTTGGAGAAGACGAGCGTGCCGACGTGCAGCCGCTTGGTCACCGCGGCGGCCGTCGCCAGCGCCGCCAGCGGCGCGAGCTGTGGCCCGAAGAAGTCGGGCAGGATGTGATCGCGGATCAGCAGCGTCGCGAACCCGCGCGCCTCGACATCGCGCACATGCTCGACCCAGCCCTCCGGGTCAACCCTGTCATCGTTGACCACCCCGAACCGAAACGGGTGCCGCGGCTTCGTCGTCATCCGGCGCTCCTTTGCGCTACTCGCTCGTCCTTCGAGCAGCATAGGGACGCGCCGCCGGGGCAGCTATCGGATTCTTGCGGCCAAAGTTGGCGCCTGTCGGTGGGTCCGCATGACGCTGTGGTGGGTCACCAACGGTGCGGGGCACGCATGTATCCAAGCGCAATGCGGGCGATTTTGGAGCGGGCAGATACGCAACCGGACTTAGTGCCGTTCGAGGGCAACTCTAAGGCTTGTCCGGTCGAGCAAGGCGACTTTCACGTCCGGCGCGCGTAAGACGTCACGATCAAGCGTTACGACGATCAGTCCGGAACCGTGCGATGGACGAAGGCGCAGCCGTATGTCTGCGTAGCGCTGAAGGATGCTGAAGGTCGGGAAGTATCGATAGACTTCCCGCACCAGCGCTCTCAAATTGCGGTGGTAGAAATGTCGAGATCGATCAAAGCTCCAATAGCTGCCAGGGCTGCGCGGGTGTCGCTCTCGATCAAGGCGGCATCTGCCTGAGCGTCCCCGGCAAAGCAGGGCGTAACCTGCCGACCGTTCTTGTCGAGGAAGAGGCCAACGAGCGGCTGACCGGCTTCAAAAACAAGCCCGCGCGATTGATTCGACGGCGTACCGGTCATGATCTACCTCCGACGCCCGAAGTACAGCCTGCCGATTGACGCCCAGAAGCGAGGATTGCACCCCATGCTATACTTAAGCTTGCCGTATGGCAGGTTTCGGCGTTGACGGAAACGAGTACGCTGGCGCCAGACACCATGAGCGAGTCCGGGGCGGTGGAAGCCGGACGGTAGTCGACCAGCGGAAAATCCTTCCCGAGCCGCCACCCGAACGGGTTCACAGAACCTCAGTAGACGTGGCCGGGGTCGCCTCCCGTTATCAGAGGCGCCGGTATCGCTCGCGAGCAAAGCGAGCCGCACCGGGGTGAGTGGTCCGCGCCTGAGCGCGCGGGCAACCGAGGTGGTACCGCGGGATTCGCCCGTCCTCGACATGAGGATGGGTTTTTTGTTGTAGGGAACAGGGAATAGGTAACAGGGAACAGTAGGGCGTAGGCAATAAGCGGGTAGCACCCAACGGAGTGGATGCGGGGACCAGGGAAGACCAGCTACTCCACCCTCCTACAAACTACGAACTACGACCTACGAACTTCAGAGAGGCGCAGCGCATGGCATCGACACCGACGAGGACAGGCTTCAAATCAGTCGACACCAAGGTCGACTTCCCGGCCATGGAGCGGGAACGACTGCGCTGGTGGTACGGCGACGGCGTCGTCGAGGAGTACCTCACCAAGAACGCCAACAGCCCGACCCGCTGGTCGTTCCTGGACGGCCCGATCACGGCCAACAACGCGATGGGCGTGCATCACGCCTGGGGACGCACCTATAAAGACCTCTGGGTGCGCTACAACACCATGCTCGGCCACAAGCAGCGCTACCAGAACGGCTTCGACTGCCAGGGGCTGTGGGTCGAGGTCGAGGTCGAGCGGGAGCTGGGCTTCACCTCGAAGCATGACATCGAGAAGTACGGCATCGCTGAGTTCGTCAACAAGTGCAAGGAGCGCGTCCGCAAGTACGCCATGATCCAGACCGAGCAGACCAAGCGGCTCGGCAACTTCATGGACTGGGACAACTCCTACTACACGATGTCCGACATCAATAACTACACAATCTGGCTGTTCCTCAAGGAGTGCCATAAGCGCGGTCTGATCTACAAGGGCGACGACTCGATGCCCTGGTGCCCGCGCTGCGGCACCGGCCTGTCGGAGATGGAGATCGGCGAGGGCTACCGGGAGCGCACTCACCGCTCGCTCTATGCCTTCCTCAAGCTGGATGACGAGGATGCCTCGCTGCTGATCTGGACGACAACGCCCTGGACGCTGCCGGCCAACGTCGCCGCCGCCGTTCACCCGGAGCTGACCTACGTCAAGGTCGAGCAACACGGCGAGATCTTCTACCTGGCCGAGGAGGCCGTGAAGCACGCCCTGCGCGGCGAATACACGGAACTCGACAAGGTCAAGGGCGCGGACCTGGTCGGGCGCACCTACCAGGGGCTCTTCGATCATCTGCCGGCCAACGAGGGCGTCCAGCACCGCGTGATCCCCTGGGAGGACGTGGCGGCCGACGAGGGTAGCGGTATCGTCCACATCGCGCCGGGCTGTGGACGCGAGGACTACCAGCTCTCCAAGGAGCATGACCTGCAGGTCATCGCGCCGATCGACGAGCTGGGTCACTTCTTTGATGGCTTCGGCTTCCTGAGCGGGATGTACGCCCACGACGTCGCCGCGCCGGTGATCGACGACCTGCGCGAGCGCGGCCTGCTGCTCTACGACCACGACTACACCCACCGCTACGCCACCTGCTGGCGCTGCGGCACCGACGTCGTCTTCCGCGTCGTCGACGAGTGGTACATCGCGATGGACCCGCTGCGCGAGCGACTGATGGAAATCGCCCGCGACGTGCGCTGGATCCCCGAGTTCGGGCTGGAGCGCGAGCTCGACTGGCTGCGCAACATGGATGACTGGATGATCTCCAAGAAGCGCTACTGGGGCCTGGCGCTGCCGATCTGGGAATGCCAGGAGTGCGGCCACTTCGACGTGATCGGCTCGAAGGAGGAGCTGCGCGAGCGCGCCATCGCCGGCTGGGAGGAATTCGAAGGCAACTCGCCTCACCGCCCGTGGGTGGACGCGGTCAAGATCGCCTGTCCGGAGTGCGGCGGCGTGGCCAGCCGGACCACGGACGTCGGCAACCCCTGGCTGGACGCCGGTATCGTGCCCTTCAGCACGATGTACTACATGGAAGACCGCGAAGAGTGGCGCAAGTGGTTCCCGGCTGACTTCATCACCGAGTCCTTCCCGGGCCAGTTCCGCAACTGGTTCTACTCGATGCTGGCCCAGAGCGTGGTGCTGGCCGACGAGGCGCCCTACAAGACCTGCCTCGGCTTCGCCCTGCTGCGCGACGAGCACGGCCGCGAAATGCACAAGAGCTGGGGCAACGCGATCCCCTACGACGAAGCGGCCGACCGTATGGGCTCGGACGTCATGCGCTGGCTCTACTGCCGGCACAACCCGGCCGTCAACTTGAACTTCGGCTACGGGCTGGGCGACGAAGTGCGCCGCCAGGTCATCATCCCGATCTGGAACTCCTACGCCTTCTTCGCCAACTATGCTGCGCTCGACGGCTTCGACCCGCACGCGCCGGAGAGCCAGGTTCCGCTGGCCGAGCGCACCCTGCTCGACCGCTGGATCCTCTCCCGGCTGCAGCACGCGGTCTCGGAAGTGCGCGCCGGGCTGGACGACTATGACGCGGTACGGGCCACCCGGGCGATCGAGAACTTCGCGATCGAAGAGCTGTCCAACTGGTACATCCGCCGCAACCGCCGGCGCTTCTGGAAGACGGAAGCCGACCGCGACAAGGCGGCCGCCTACCAGACGCTCTACGAGGCGCTGGTCACGCTGACCAAGCTGATGGCGCCCTTCACGCCGTTCATGACCGAGGAGATGTACCAGAACCTGGTCGTCTCGGTCGATCCCAGCGCGCCGCGCTCGGTCCACCTGACCGACTTCCCGGTGGTCGACGAGAGCAAGGTCGACGCCGCGCTCGACCGCGACATGGCGGCCCTGCTGCGCGTCACCAACCTGGGCCGCGCCGCGCGCAACAAGGCGAGTGTCAAGGTGCGCCAGCCGCTGGCAACGCTCTACGTCTGGGCCCGCGACGAGCAGGTGCGCCAGGGCGTTGAGACGCTCCAAGACCAGCTCCTGGACGAGTTGAACGTCAAGAGTCTGGCCTGGATCGACGACCCCGCCGAGTACGCCGAGTACAGGATCAAGCCCAACTTCGCGGTGCTGGGGCCGAAGTACGGCAAGCAGATGAACGCCCTGCGCGCCGCGATCATGGAGCTCGACCCAACCGCGGTCGCCGGCGCCTTCCGCCGCGGCGAGAAGGTGACGGTGACCCTGGACGGCGCCGAGGTCCAGCTGAACGACGAGGAAGTGCTGATCGACGTCGACGAGCGCGAGGGCTTCAACGTGGCCGAGGACGGCGACGTGCTGGTCGCGCTCGACACGACGCTGACCCGCGAGCTGCTCCTCGAAGGCATGGCGCGTGACTTCGTGCGCGGCGTCCAGGATCTCCGCAAGCAGGCCGGGCTGCAGATCGAGGACACGATCAAGCTGGTCTACAGCGCGACCGGCGAGGAAGCCGAGGCGATCCAGGAGCACGCCGACTACATCAAGGCCGAGACGCTGGCCGAGGAGATGATCCCCGGCGACGTCCAGGATTGCGACCACCACTCCGATGTCAAGGTCGGCAACAGCGTCGCCTACGCCGGCCTGACCCGTGTCGGCTCGCTGGTGGAGCAGCGATAGCCTGAAGCGAGGATGTGCGCCCGCCCCACGATGACCGTGGGGCGGGCGCATGTTTGTTGCTGTTGATGGAACCCTCCGCACGGTAAGGTTCTGAGGCACAGACCGCTGTCCGATGACTGGAATGCGATCCTCATCCAGAGCGCGGAAGTCTCGCTGTAGGCCCCGCCCAGGCGGGGATCTCGGGAGAACCGCTGCTCTAGCAGCGGCGCCTCAATCGTTGCAGCAACGGTGTCGTCAACCGCTCGGGCCTCCGTCGGGAATACCTGGCGCCACGACCCGGAAGAGTGGCCAGCGACTCGTCAGGCCGGAGTCTGGCGGAACCTCATGCGGAGCAAACCACAGCCCCGCGCCCGCGACGAGGTCGGTCACGGTGCGCGACACCAGTATCTCCCCCTGCGCGGCGACCTCCGCGATGGCGAGCGTCGCATCGATCGCGACGCCAGTTGCTTTCCCGTCAACCAGCTCGATCTCTCCCGTATGCACGGCGCAGGCGGCATCGAGGTCGAGCGAGCGCAGCAGCGCCTGCATGGCCGCGGCGCAGCGCACGGCGCGCGACGGACCATCGAAGGTCGCGGCGACGACATCGCCGTCGAACTGGAACTCGCGGCCGCGGTAGCGGGCCAGTTCCCGGCGGATCAGCGCCTGGGCTGATGCCGGCGCAGGCCTCCCGGGGGGACCGGCAAGGCGAGCGACGAGGATGCTCGCCAGCATCCTGTCCACGTCGCGGATGTCCGGCGCGCGCGTCAAGAATCGATTGATCGCCGCGGTGATCGACTCGACGTCGCCGACCCAGGGCAGGTGATCGTCGCCCGGCAGCTCGATGAACTGGGCGCCGGGGATCAGGCGCGCGAGCTCGCGCCCATCCTCGACAGACACCACGCGATCTCCAGTCCGGTGGATGACGACCACCGGCAGATGCAGGCTGGGAATGACGTTGCGGACGTCGATTTGAGCGTTCATGCGGTTCAGCGCGACGACGGCGCCGGGGCTGGCGCTCATCCGCTCGAAGCGCGCCCACCACTCGCGCTGGCTCGCATC
>DATGQR010000149.1:0-6351 GCA_035304105.1 Thermomicrobiales bacterium
CTTCGCCGGTCTCTTCGGCGCCGACATCGGACCGAACCTCACCATTGTCGGCTCGCTGGCCACCCTGATCTGGATGACCCAGGTGCGCCGCGCCGGGCTGGCCGTCTCCGGCTGGACCTACCTGCGCCTCGGCGCCCTCACGACTATCCCCGCCCTCGTCGCGGCGATGGTACTGCTGGCCGCGGTCAGCGCCCTCCTCAGCTAGCCGATCTTGCACTATCAGGGGACTGGACGGATCGATGGCTCTTGAGGACACCCAGCTACTTTCAAGCCTGATCCGGCAGTAGGCGGCCTGGCGGATTACATGGCTGCCTATTTCGCGACGTGGATGCGAAATCAGCGGTTGAGAGCAGGAGCCAGGCAAGCCGGAAGACCCTCACCCCCGGCCCAGAGGGCACCCCTCTCCCAGGTACCCGCTGGGTGATTGGGCAGGGCGCCCTCCGGGCCGAGGCCGGGAGAGGGAGACCCCGGTGCGCTATGATGGCCGGCGAAACTGTCGAGGATTCGTGTTTCAGTTAGGGGTCGAGAGGGAGAGTTTCATGGCGGAGACGCTGGATAGGACGCGGCAGGCGCCGACGATCGAGGAGATCCGGGATATGGTCCCGGCGACGAAGGACGTCGCCTACCTCAACACCGGCACTTGCGGGCCGATGCCGCGCGTCGCCTATGAGGCGATGAAGGCTGAGCACGAGAAGGAGTTGACCGCGTCGCGCATCGACGCCGACCACTTCCCCTCGATCGCTCGCGCGAAGAACGAGGTGCGCGAAGTCGTCGCCAAAGCGATCAACGCCCGGCCCGAGGACATCGCCGTCACCCACCGCACGACCGAGGGCATGTATATCGCGATCATGGGCTACCCCTGGGAGCGCGGCGACGAGCTGATCCTCTCGAACATCGAGCACCCGGGCGGGATGCTGCCGAGCTTCCTGACCAAGCGGCGCTTCGGCACGCGCATCCGCGTCGCCGATATAGGCCTGGGCGGCGGCGATCCCGCGGATATCGTGCGCGCCTTCGAGGAGAAGATCACGCCCAAGACCAAGATGATCGTCATCTCGCATATCTCCTACACCACCGGCGCGAAGCTACCGGTCAAGGAGATCACCGAGATGGCCCACAGCCACGACGTGCTCGTAGTCGTCGACGCCGCCCAGTCGTTCGGCTCGATGCAGCTCGATATGCAGGATCTGGACGTCGACTTCTACGCCATGCCCGGCCAGAAGTGGATGTGCGGCCCCGAGGGCACCGGCTCGCTCTACGTCAAGCCATCGATCATCGGCGAGATCGACCAGACCTTCGCGGGCGGCGCCATGCCTGGTACGCTCGACTACTACGGCGGCAGCTTCGCCCCGCCGGCCGGCGCGGCGCGTTTCGACACCGCCGGCCAGAGCGTCACCCAGACGATCGGCCAGAAGGCCGCCACGGAGTGGGTGACCCAGACCGTCGGCATGGACCTGGTCGCCGAGCGCATCAACAAGCTGGTCAACTATGCCTACGACGAGATGGAGAAGGTTGACGGCCTGACGATCGTCACCCCGCGTGAAGCCGCCTCCGGGCTGATCGCCTTCAACGTCGACGGAATCGAGCCGCCCGACCTCAACGCCCGGCTGGCCCAGGAGCACAACGTCATCATCCGCCACGTCACGCGCTACATCAACAACCCCGACGCGGCGCGCGTCTCGCTCGGCTTCTACAACACCGAGGAGGACGTCGACCGCTTCATTGCCGGGATCAAGGCGATCCAGCAGACGCTCTAACGCCGGGCAGCCAGCCCGACTCTTCCCCGGCCCCGCTCCCCGAAACCTCGGGAGCGGGGCCACTCTTTCATGCACGGCACGAGATCGCTCTGACGGCCGCCTCGCGGGAATAGAGCAAGGCGACGCCCCGTTTCTCGTTATTGATACTGAGTATCAATAACTGAATCGTTTCGTTGAAGGCGTGCCGCCAGGGCGCGTGAGAGGCGGAAGAGATGCAGAGTTTCGACGCGATCGTCATCGGAGGTAGCTACGCGGGGCTTTCGGCCGCGATGCAGCTGGCGCGCGCCAGGCGCCAGGTCTGCGTGGTGGACGCGGGCCGCCCGCGAAACCGCTTCGCCAGCGCTTCGCACGGCTTCTTCGGTCAGGACGGCGCGGAGCCGGCCGCGATGATCGCCAGAGCCCGGCGGCAGCTGCTCGCCTACCCGACGGTCACGTTCATCGAAGGGACCGCCAGCGCGGCGCGCCGAGATGGCGCGCGCTTCGTCGTGTCTCTGGAGTCGGGCCGGGAGCTGGCCGCCGCCAGGCTGGTGCTGGCCGACGGCGTCGAAGACGAGCTGCCGGATCTCCCCGGCCTGGCGGAGCGTTGGGGCGACAGCGTGCTGCACTGTCCCTATTGCCACGGTTACGAGTTCGGCGGGCGGCGCCTGGGGGTCTTGCACAGCGTGCCCGGCTCGCTCCACCAGGCATTGCTCATCTCGGACTGGGGGCCGACGACCTACTTCCTGAACGGCGCGGAAATGCCGGGCGCGGATGATGTCCGCAAGCTGAACGCGCGCGGCATCCGGCTGGAGCCGGAACCGGTCGTGGCGCTCGAGGGCGACGTGCCGGCGCTGGCGGGCGTGCGGCTGGCCGGCGGCCGCTGCATCGCGCTCGACGCGCTGTTCATCGCCCCGGCCACGCGACCCCGACCGCTCGCCAGCCAGCTGGGCTGCGAGTTCGACGAGGGGCCGACCGGACCCTACATTCGCACCGATGACGTGGGGCTGACCAGCGTTCCCGGCGTCTACGCCGCCGGGGACGCCGCGCTGGCCGCCAACGCCACGCTGGCTTGCGCGGCCGGCGTCATGGCCGGGGCCGCCGCTCACCAGTCGCTGGTCTTCGCGGATCTGGCCTGAGGCACGAGCCGCCCGGCGTCGCATTGGCCGGCCGGGCGGCCTCGATCACTTGACGATTGAGATGCCGGCTTCGCCCTCGCGACGATCGGCATTGACGACGATGTTGTCCCGGTAGCGTTGGAACTCCACGTCGACCAGCGCCGTGCCGACGCGCAGGCGCTCGATGCGCACGTTGTCGATGTAGCTGGGCAGCATCGGCCGGGAGATCGTCAGGCGCTGGTTGACCCCGTCGATGTCCAACCCCAGCACGGCCCCCAGCATCATGAACACCGCCGCGGCCGACCATGCCTGCGGCAGGCAGGCGACCGGGTAGCGCGTTGGTCCTTGGCGCGGCCGGCGCTCGAATCCGCACAACAGCTCGGGCATGCGCTGCAGGTCGAAGTGGTTGGCGGCGTCGAAGAGCCCGGTCAGGAGCTGGAGCGCTTCCTGCTTGAAGTCGTAGCGCGCCAGCCCGGCGGCGATCAGCGCGTTGTCGTGCGGCCAAACGGAGCCGTTGTGGTAGGACATCGGGTTGTAGCGCGGCTGGCGGTAGGCCAGCGTGCGGATACCCCAGCCCGAGTACATGTCGCCCGCCATCAACCGCCGGGCCAGCGCGCCGGCCCGCTGGTCGGGCACGAGCCCGGTCAGCAGGCAATGCCCCGGGTTGGAGCTGACGACCCGGCAGGGGCGCCCGTCGCCGTCGACCGCCAGGACGTAGCTGTTCAGTTCATCGTCCCAGAAGTGCTCGTCGAAGCGGCGCTGGAGGTCGCCAGCGAGCCCCCGCTGGCGAATCGCGACGTCGTCGTGCCCCAGGGCCTCGGCAATGAAGGCGGCCGCGCGGCGGGCGCCGTAGACATACCCCTGGACCTCGGCCAGCGCGATCGGCGTCGCCGGGTCGCGCCCGTCGGCGTGGAAGACCGAATCGTGAGAATCCTTCCAGCCCTGATTGGCCAGCCCGCGCGGCGTGGAGCGCGCGTAGTCGACGAAGCCGTCGCCGTTTGAGTCGCCATACTGTTCGATCCAGTCCAGCGCCGCCAGGATGTTCGGCCAGATCTCGCGAGCGAGCTCGAAATCCCCGGTTGCCCGGAAGTACTCGCCGGCCAGGAGGACGAACAGCGGCGTGGCATCGACCGTGCCGTAGTACTTGCGGAAGGGGTGCTCGCCCAGCGCGGCCATCTCGCCGCCGCGCGTCTCGTGGAGGATCTTGCCCGGCTGCGCGTCATTCTCGCTGTCTTCGGTGGTCGCCTGGTTGGCCGCCAGGAAGCGCAGCACGCCAGCG
Organism: Thermomicrobiales bacterium; assembly: GCA_035304105.1. Classification (GTDB taxonomy): domain Bacteria; phylum Chloroflexota; class Chloroflexia; order Thermomicrobiales; family CFX8; genus JAUIIK01. The sequence continues at coordinate 4,128 of DATGQR010000149.1, forward strand.
GACAGCGCCGGATTGACCCAGAGCGTTTCCAGCGCGGTGATGATGCCGTCGCGGCCGAAGGGCGTGCTGAACCAGGGCACGCCAGCGTAGGGGTAGAGGCCGTAGTCGGTGTCGGTTGCCAGCACGCGCAGGTCGGCCGCCGAGCGCAGCACCCAGGTGTTGAACTGCTCGTTCGAGGTGAATACGAACGCCCAGTTGCCGAACATCTCCTCCATGAAGCTCCCGGCCGCGGAGATCGCAGCCGAGAAATTCTCCTTGGCGGTGTCACGGCCCTGGTCGATGCGGATCTGCAGCTCCAGGTCGGTGAAGCACCCTGGCTCCAGCTCGATTGCCGTGGCGAAGCCGGTGGACGTCGTCTCGTCCGGCTGCGGCGTCATCTCGATTTCGGTGTGCCGCACGACCTCATCCAGGCCGCGGTAGCCGAGCCGCAGACAGCCCGGTTCGACGTGTGGCTCCAGCATCTCGCCGCGCCGGGGCCGCTTCATGCCGCGCACCTCGAAGATGTCCCGGTAATCAGCGTCGAACTTCATCTCGACGCTGAAGCGGATCGTCTCGGTGTGGTAGTTGGTGAAGCGCAGGCGCACGTAGCAGCCGGCGTCCCAGAGCAGTTGCTGGCGGGCGATATGGAGGCTGTCCTGAGGCACGACAGGCGCCTCGAAGCTCTCCAGTTCCGGCGTGGTCAGGTCGGCCGTCAGCAGCAGGCTGTCCTCGCGCACCGCGCCGCTCAACACCAGCGGGTAGAGGCCGTTGATCGTCACCATGAAGTTCGAGAGATAGCGCGTGCCGTCGTGGAAGATGCCCTGCTGGCCGTTGCTGAAGTCGATGACGTCGCCCGACGTACTGAACACCGCAAAGGTGTCCCGGTGTTTCAGCACTCGGGTGTGTTCGCTCCACGGCGTGGACGCCGCGTGAATCTCGTAGAGATCTTCGTGGGTGATCGATCCAGCCAAAATTACCCCGTCCTAGCCAGTACCCCGCTCCGTTCCCGGCCGGCCGGCGATTCCGTGAGCTGGCGGTAGACCTCAACGTAATCGCGCGCCATCCTGCGGGCCGTGAAGCGCTCCTCGAAGCTCGCTCGACAGTCGCCGCGCCGGATCTCGTCGATGCGCCCGGTGCACGCGATCGCCTCCTCCAGCGACGAGACGATGAACCCGTTGCGCCCATGCTCGATAATCTCCGGCACGGACCCATGATTGTAAGCAACGACCGGTGTGCCGCAGGCCATCGCCTCAATCATGACCATTCCGAACGGCTCCGGCCAGTCAATCGGAAACAGCAGCGCCCTGGCGTTGCCGAGAAACGCGTCCTTAGCGCCGTCGTTGATCTCGCCGATGTATTCGATCAGCGGGTGGTCGAACAGCGGCTCAATCTCCTCGCGGAAGTACGTCTTGTCGACGGCGTCGATCTTGGCAGCGATCTTCAGCGGCATCTCGACGGCCTTGGCGATCGCGATCGCGCGGTCCAGCCGCTTCTCCGGCGAGATCCGCCCGACAAAGGCCAGGTAGTCGCCCGGCTCTGCACGGTAGGTATACAGGTCGTCGGGCAGCCCGTGGTAGATCGTCCGCTGCCAGTTCAACCAGGCCAGCGGGGCGCGCTGTGAGTCGGAGATCGAGATGACCGGCATCTCTGGGAAGTGCTGGTAGACCGGGATCAGGTCGGCGATGTCCAGCCGGCCGTGCAGTGTCGTCACCTGCGGGTGTCCGTTCCGGCGCGAGAGCGGGAAGTGCAGGTAGTCGATGTGGTAGTGGATGATGTCGAAGTCGCGCACGCGGGCGTCGACCAGTTCCAGCAGGAGTAGCTGGTGGGCGAACCGGTCGATGCACTGCTCGTCGAGGCGTAGCGAGCGGGGGCATGCTGCGACGAGCTCGGCGCGGGTGACTGAATCCCCGCTCGCGAACAGCGTGACGTCGTGTCCATCGGCAACGAGTGCTTCTGTCAGGTACGACACGACGCGCTCGGTGCCCCCGTAGAGCTGGGGCGGCACGCTTTCGTACAGCGGGGCGATCTGGGCAATACGCATGGCAGGTATTTCCTTTGGACGATTCGTTGATGAGTCCTACGTCGATCGGACACGCCAGATTACGGCCAGCCGGGCTCCTGGTGAATGCGACGAGGTACATGTGTCGGGTAGTTTCACGACACTGATAGCTCAGGAAGCCTGTCGCGCGCCTGGCGTTACTGTCGCAAACGCCAAAAAGCCTGCCGCCCGATGGGGCAGGCAGGC
>DATGQR010000150.1:0-2006 GCA_035304105.1 Thermomicrobiales bacterium
GGCCGAAGCTGGTGGATTCGCCGGTGAATTCGGTATCGGCGGCGCGGTCGTGAGTGCGGTTAGCGCGGGCGGGGCTGCCCGCCTCCGGTGACGATGCCGGGCCGAGGCCCAGAGAAATCAGGTCGTGCACGCTGCTCCGCATCCTTGCTGCTCGCGCCGCTGTCATCTATTGACCCGCTCTCGCGATCGCGCGCTGGATTCCCAGCCGCCGGCTGATCAGCCGGCTCAACGTCGTGTAGCGCAACTGTGTCTCGGCCAGCAGGGCCATCTCGCGCTCGACATCGACGCTGTTGCCATCGTTGCGATAGCTCATCGCGTCCAGCTCGCTGACGACCGGTTGGACCGTCGCGGACTGTTGCGGGCCGGCTGAGAGATGCGCGGGGTTGGTGCTCACCAGGTGCAGTTCGGGATCCTGGCCCAGCTGCCGGTCGATGGCTCTGGCGAGCTGCCCCTCGAAGGAGACCTGCTGCGCCTTGTAGCCGGGCGTGTCGACGTTGGCGATGTTGTTGGCCGTCGCGCGTTGCCGCATGCTCAGGCCGGTCAACGACTGCTGGAGGATCTCGGTGGCGTCAATCCGTGCCACGACTATCCCTCAACCTCTCATCAGAAGCGTATGCCAGCGCGGCGCGCGGGCTGAACCTACCGTAGTCCTGTTATCGTTCATCCGAGAGTCTGCTCCCCTTCTAGGACCGGTACTGTTCGAACAGCTTGAGCACGGTCGGGACGTACTTCTGCGTCTCGGCATAGGGCGGGATACCGCCGTACTGGTCGACCGTGCCCGGCCCGGCGTTGTAGGCCGCCAGCGCCAGCGCGACACTGCCGTCGTAACGCTCGAGCATCGACGCCAGGTAGGTCGCGCCGCCGTAGATATTCTGGAGCGGGTCGAAGGGGTCGCTGACGCCCAGCCCGGCGGCCGTGCCGTCCATCAGCTGCATCAGGCCCTTTGCGCCGGCCGGGGAGACGGCGTTCGGGTTGAAGCCGGACTCCGCCTGGATCACGGCGGCGATCAGTTCGGACGGGATGCCGCGGTCGGCGGCGACTGCCTCGATGATCTCCCGGAAGGGGACGCTCGACGGCAGTGAGCCGCCGGCTGACGCGCCGGGCAGGATCGTCGTGTCAATGCCGGCCAGCGCGCCATTGAGCGCCTCGGCGAAGGATGCCGAGCGCCTGGTGGAGTCGATCTGCGAGCCGCGCAGCCAGTCGCCCAGTTGCAGGCGCCGGGCGGCTACCAGTTGCTGTGAGACATTGGAGAGGTCGAGCTGTGCTCGTTCCATCGTGCATCCCCGTTGGGATGCAGTCCTCGCGCTGCACCCATATTCCGCGCGAACGCCGCAGACGCGAGATCATCGAGCAGGCGCTCCTCTTTGGCACGCTGCTCGGCGTTGTAACGCTTGAGATCGCGCTCGCGCAGTTTCTCGATAACTTCCAGATCGATGCGCCGGGCGACCAGCTCCTCGCGGGCTTCGCGGGCGCGGCGCTCGGCGTCGAGGAGCCGGCTGCGTAGCTCGCGCTCCTCTTTGGCCAGCTCAAGGCTGTAGCCATTGACCGCTTCGATAGCCTGGATATCCAGCGACGGCTGGACCTGCAGGGCCGAGAGGTAGTCGCGCATGTCCTGGCGGCGGCTGGCCAGGACGTCGATCCCCCGCTGGTACTCGGCGACCTCGCGCTCGCGCTCGCCCAGGACCTTCTCGGCCTCGTCGACGAGGCTCTGGCGGTGGTCGAGTACCGCCTGGAGCTTGAAGACGAAGCCCTTCCGCGCGCTCATCGGGCGCTCCCGAGCTGGCCGGTGACCGGCGGCGCGGCCGGGGCGGTCAGGATGCCCTCGAGGCGCTCCAGCGCAGCCGGTAGCGGCGTCTGGTCGTCCGGCGCCTGGCGCAGGAAGCCATTGATCTGGCCCATCAGCTGCACGGCGCGGTCGATCATCGGGTTGGACCCTGAGGTGTAGGCTCCGATGTCGATCATGTCGCGGGCGTGATGGTAGGTCGCCATGATGTGGCGCAGGTCGT